>CALKVR010000430.1 GCA_938004815.1 uncultured Polyangiaceae bacterium
TCGCCGCGGCGGCCGAGCTCCTCCCGGTCGGGTCGAAGACGCTGCGCACCGCGCTCGTCTCGGCTGCCGCGCTCGCGGTCGTGGGGCTCTGCCTCCACACGATCGCGCTCCGGATGCTCCGCGCGCTCGAGCCCGAGGGGAGACCCTCGCGGTGGACGGCCCCGATGCTCGCGGCGCTGGCGTCGCTCACCGCCACGATGACGCCCCTGTTCCAGGAGGAGTCGACGATCGGCGGGGGCGCGGTGATCGCGGCCGCCCTCGCGTTCGGCGCGGCCGCGCTCGGCGCGACCGCCCTCGCGGACCGCGACGCCCAGCGGCCGATGGCCGGGCTCGTCGCCGCGGGCCTCTTGGCGGGCAGCGCACTCGCCGAGCGGCCGAGCGTCGGAGCCGCCGCGGGCGTCGCGCTCGTCGCGAGCATCCTGGCCGTCCGCTACAAGCGCGCGGGCGAACGCGTCGCCGTTCCTTGGCGCGTGGTCACCAAGATCGGCCTCGCCGCGATCGCGGGCGCGGGGATCTTCTCGCTCCCTCCCCTCCTCCGCGGCGTCGCCCCGAACGGCTCGCTCGCCCTCGGCGGGCCCTGGCGCGGCTCGCCTCCGCGCTTGCCCGACCTCGGCTCGACCCCTCGCCTCATCGATGCCTTCACGAGCGAGATCGGCTGGGTCCCTCTCGGGCTCGCCGCGTTCGGCGCCGTACTCCTCGTCACCCGCCGGTCGGGTCGCGTGATCCTCGCGGGCCCGATGACGGTCGTCGCCTTCGACGTGATCTCGCGGGCCGCCCTCGGCACCACCCCCGGCACCGTCGGCGTGCGCATGCTCGCGATCGGGTGCCTCGCTTGCGCGTCGACGGCCGGTCTCTTCGCCGGCGCGGGCGCGCTCGTGAAGATGCAGGTCCCGCTCGCCCGCGCGAGCGCGGCGCTCCTCGTCGCGTTCCACGCGACGCTCGTGGCCCTCGTCGCCGAGACCTCGGCCATCCGCGCCGACCGCGTCGCGCAGCGCGGCCCCGACGTCTCCACCGCGCTCGCGCTCGACGCGCTACCGCCCTCGGCCGCCGTGATCACCGGCTCGCCTCACTGGACGTGGCGTCTGATCACGGCGCAGCTCGTCGAGGGCCGGCGGCGCGACGTGCTGCTCGTGCCGCGCCCGCTGGTCGCGCGCGGTCGCGTCGCCGTCGAGCTCCTCGCGCGAGAGAAGATCGCCGAGGCAGTCGTGCTCTCGCTGGCGCTCACCGGCACGACCGACGAAGCCGGCCTCGCCGCGCTCTCCGACGTCCGACCGCTGTTCCTCGAGAACGAGCGAGGCTGGACCGACCGGGTAGTGTCGCACCTCGCCATCGACGGCGCGTGGCTCCGCTTTCGCACCGACCCCCCGAGCCGGACCGATCGCGAGCAGTACCTCGGCGGCGCGCTCGAGCAGCTGGCCCAGTGGTTCCCCGCCGATGCGCTCGCGGCCCACGACGTCGATACGCGCTACGCGGTCGGCACCTTCGTCAGGGGCCAGGCCAAGGTGCTCTTGAAGCAGGGCGACGCCGACGGCGCCGGCCGCTCGCTCGCTCGCCTCGGGGGCGCCGGCCCCATCGACGCGCTCGGCGAGGGCGCTTCCTACGACGTGCTCTTCGCCAGCGCGGTCGCGCGCCTGCCCATGGTGCGCCACACCGCCGATCGCCGCACCGCCGCCGAGCGCGCCAAGCTCGAGGCCGCGAAGAAGCGGATGCGCTGAGCAGGCTCGGCCCGCGCTGCGATCAGCCGCGGACGACGCTCGCGACGCGCTTCAACGTGGCGCGGGTCTCGACGAGCACCGGTGCGGCGAGCTTCGCGCGCGCGACCTGCAGGGCGAGGAGCGCGATCACGAGGTCTCCGGCCGCCACGACGGTGGCGCTCGCGGGCCAGCCCCACCCGAAGCGTGCCTCGACGAGGAACACCGCCGCCACGTTCACGAGGAGCAGCGCCGGGAAGACGAACGCGAGCGCGATCACGATGAGGAGCGCGCCGGTGCCGATGCGCGAGACGTCGCGCGACGCTTCGTCCTTGGCCCGCGACGCGTGCGCCGACACCAGCACCTCGGCCGCGCGCAGGAGGCGGCCCGATGCTCCGGCCCCCTCGGGCAGCTCGCCGGCCGGCTCGCTCATCGGCGGCGCCCCCCGTTCAGCCAAAGCCCGAGGATGAGCCCGAGCCCGAGCGCGAGCAGCAGGCTCACCCAAGGGCTCTTTTGCACCTTGGCCTCGGCCGCGGGGATCATCTTCGCGCCCACGCGCTTGGCCTCTTCCGAAGCGAACGACTCGAGGCGCTTGATGGCCGCGAGCACGTCGTCCATCTGATCGACGACCCCCTTCGCGCGATCGGGGAGCGCGTGCACTCCGTTGGTTCGCTTCTCGCCGTCGCCGCGCTCGATGACGGCCAAGAGCTCGCCCAGCTTGCGCCTCACCACCACCCGCGTGCGATCGGTGTGGTTGACGACCAGGCTGGTCACCCGATCGAAGTCACCCTCGGTCGCAGCGAGCGCATCTTGGTCGAGGCCCGGCCACTCTTCGAGGACGAGCGGCGACACCGACGCGAAAGCGCGCTTGAAGGCATCGGCGGCATCTTCGGCTCGGGCCTTTTCCACGGCATGGATTGTCTCGCCGGAGTCACGGGCTGTCGACTTCCTTGCGAGACCGCCCGATCAACGAGCAGCGATCTCCTCGGCGAGGTCGGAGAGCCCCCGCAAGAACGCGGCCGGATAGCTCTCGGCGCAGACCGCGGCAAACCGCCCGAACGCCAGAGCACGGCGCAGCCGGGCAGTGGTGGCGGGAGCGTCGCCGGGACCGATCCGCGCGCGGATGCTCGCGGCCAAGCTCCGCTGATGACGGTACCCGGGCTCGATCTGCACCCCGGCCCGCCGATACCCCCCGAGAACGGTAGCGGCGAGGGTGGTCGCGACGCGGCGCGCCGGACACGCGCGCGGCCCGACCCCGAACGACCACGCGGGCGGCCCCTGCTCCCGCCCCGGATCGAACGCGGCCGTGCGCTCGAGGCGCGCGGGGACGACCGTGATCGGCTCGCCGCGCCGGTAGAGCCGGCCTCCGACCGCGACATCGATCCCCGGACGACGGGTGATCGACGAGTTGACGGGGTAGAGACGGATCACCTCGGCCACCACCGCTTCGTCGCTTGCGTCGCATCGCTCAGGGGATTGCGCGAGCGCGATCAGGGCATGGGTCACCACGTCCGAGACCTGAATGACGCCGGTCGCGAAGAACACCGCCGCGACGTGATCGACGCGCTCGGCGACCGAGAAGCTCCGCGCCTCTTCGCGCGACGCGCCGAGGTACGTATCGTCTGGCCAAGCGTCCGGCTGCGCCACGATCGGCTCGAGCGAGAGAGAGAGAGCGTGTCGCCTCTCGTCGTTTGCGCGCGCGATCATCTTGATGCCGCGATCGATGTCGGAGACGGCGGCGTCGACCACGTCGACGATGCCGTCGCCTCCGACCACGAGGTCGACCGTCGCACGCGAGACCGTGCGGCGAACGTGGTCGAGGAGGCTCTCGATCTCCCCCGGCTGGACCTCTCGCGCGGCCGCAGCCTGACCGGCGGCCCGTACCCGGTCCACCCCGACGCCGGCCAGCGCGGCGCGAGACCACCTTGCCCGCGCCTCGAAGGCGTCCCCGCGGAGCACCTCTTGATGCGAGAAGGGCGCGAAGAACCGCTGCGAGAGGGCGCGCTCGAGCACCGCACGGTCGCGGAAGGCCGGATGCCGGAGGATGGCGTCGATCGACGAAACGTCGTCGATTCGGTGCATCCAAACTTGCCGAAGCGCTCGTCGAAGCATCACCGCCGTCTTGTGATAGTCACGTCGTCCAAACCTACCGCCACGTGTCTGCCATTTCATCCCCCCGGCCCCCCTCACTGCGTGAGGG
>CALKVR010000431.1 GCA_938004815.1 uncultured Polyangiaceae bacterium
CTGCGAGACGCAGACCTCGACCGCGCCCGGCGAAAAGTCGCACGCCGAGCAGATCGACAAGGCGTGCGAGTCGCTCCAGATCGACGGAAAGTCGATGGCGTCGAACGCCGCCGCTGCGCCGGCAGACAAGGAGGCGGCGGAGGCCGAGACCGCGAAGGAGAACGAGCCCGCGTCGGGCACGAAGCCGCCGGCCGACTCCAAGCCGGCGTCGAACGGAACGCCCGCGCCGGCCAAGGAAAAGGACAAGACGGCCGAGGCGCCCAAGGACGCGAAGCCGGCGCCCACGAGCGCGCCCGCGAGCGCGCCCGCCGCGCCGCCGGAGAAGGGAAAGGCCCCGCCGCCGAAGGTCGCCGTCGGCAAGAAGCGCGGTTGATCGCGAGCGGGCGAGAGCGAGGCTGCGCGCCGCCGAAGAGGGTGTAGCCTGCGCGGCATGCTCTCGCGTCTCGTCTGTTTCGCGCTCGCGGCGCTGGTCGCCTGCTCCCCGGCCGGCACCGATCCGGTGCCGCCCGACGGGGATCTCGGGCCCATCGTCGCAAGCGCGCCGTCCGTGTCGACCTCCGCCGCTCCGACGGCGCGGCAGCTGCCGGCAGGCAAGGCCGAGGCCCCGCGCGTCGCGCTCGGGACCAAGGGCGCCGTTTCGAGCCAGGAGTCGAACGCGTCCGACGTCGGCATCGCGATCTTGCAAAAGGGCGGCAACGCCGTCGACGCATCGGTCGCGGTGGGCTTCGCGCTCGCGGTCACGCACCCCTCGGCCGGGAACATCGGCGGGGGCGGGTTCATGGTGATCCGCATGGCGAGCGGCGAGTCGTTCGCGCTCGACTACCGCGAGACCGCCCCCAGCGCCGCCGGGCGCGACATGTACCTCGACAAGAAGGGCAACGTCACCAAAGACAGCCTGAACGGTCCCAAGGCGGCCGGCATACCGGGCAGCGTCGCGGGCATGGCCGCCGCCCACAAGAAGCTCGGCAAGCTGAGCTGGCGCGAGGTGGTTGAGCCCGCGATCAAGCTCGCCAAGGACGGCTTCGCCCTCGACGAGGTCGGCGCGAAGGATCTCGTCGAGGCGACGAAGAAGATGCGCGACCTCGGCTTCGAGGCGACGGCGAAGGTCTACGCGAAGCCGGACGGCTCCCCCCTCGCCGCCGGCGACAAGCTCGTGCAGCCCGATCTCGCCAAGACGCTCGAGGCCATCGCCGAGAACCCCCGCTCGTTCTACGAGGGCCCGATCGCCGAGACGATGGCCAAGGAGGTCACCAAGGCGGGTGGCATCTGGAAGGCCGACGACCTGAAGCGCTACGAGGCCAAGTGGCGGCCACCGATCGCGTTCACGTACCGCGGGCACGAGGTGATCACGATGCCGCCGCCCTCCGCGGGCGGGGTGGTCCTGAAGCAGCTCCTCGCCGCGAGCGAGGGGATGGAGCTCCAGAAGAAGGCATGGCGGAGCGCCGAAGAGATCCACCTCTTCGCCGAGGCGATGCGCCGAACCTATGCCGACCGCAACGCGCTCCTCGGCGACCCCGACTTCGTCAAGATGCCGATGGATAAGCTCCTCGACACCTCGTACGTCAAGCAACGCGTCGCCGACATCGACCCGAACAAGGCGACGCCGTCGACGCAGATCAAGGCCGGTGTCGAGCCGACCAAGCAAGAGTCGACGCAGACGACGCACTACTCGGTGGTCGACGAGGCGGGCAACGCGGTCGCCACCACCACCACGCTCAACACCGGTTACGGCTGCAAGTTCATGGTGCCGGGCACGGGCGTCCTCCTCAACAACGAGATGGACGACTTCGCGACCAAGCCCGGGTCGCCGAACGTGTTCGGCTTGGTCCAAGGCGAGCAGAACAAGATCGAGCCCGGCAAGCGGATGCTCTCGAGCATGACGCCGACGATCATCCTGAAGGGCGGCGAGCTCCGCGCCGTCGTCGGCTCGCCCGGCGGCCCCACCATCTCGACGACGGTGGCCCAGCTCGTCCGCGCGATCATCGACTACGACAAGCCCCTCGACGTGGCAGTGCCCGCGCTCCGCGCCCACCACCAATGGCTACCAGACCAGATCTGGACCGAAGAGTCGATCCCGGCCGACGTGCAGGCCGAGCTCGAGAAGCGCGGTCACGTCATCCGAAAGCGAGGGCGCATCGGCCACGCCAACTCGATCGAGGTCGATCAGAAGACGCGGGGCTTTCGCGCCGTGGCCGACACCACCCGAGCGGGGGGCAAGGCGGCCGCCTATTAGCCGGCTGCACCTCGTCCGTCACGGCGACGTCCACAACCCGGGCGGGCTGCTCTACGGGCGCATGCCCGGGTTTTCGCTCAGCGACTCGGGGCGGGCCCAAGCCGTCCGGACGGCGGCGTTCCTGCGCGCCCAGCGCGCGGGCGGGGTGCAAATCGTCACCAGCCCGCTCGAGCGAGCGCGCGAGACGGCGGAGATCATCCGCGACGAGCTCGTAGCGGGCGGTGACGCGCCCGTTCACCTCCGGAGCGACGACCGCCTCATCGAGGCCGGCAGCTGGCGAGAGGGGCTGCCGTACGCGTTCGAGGCGAGCGCGTATTTTCGTCGCCTGCGCGAGCGCACCGCGCACGCGAACGAGGCGCCGCGCGCGATCGCGCTCCGGATGCGCGCGGCGATGCTCGAGGCGTTGGGGCAGGCAAAGAAGGACGAAATGGTCATCGTCGTGTCGCACCAATCGCCCATTCGTTTGGCCCTCGTGGCCGTCGAGCACCACATCGGCACGCCTCACGAGCGCTGGATCCCACGCATGTTTCCGTGGGCGCTCGTCAAGCGCGCCTGCGGTTACGCCTCGGTCACGACGCTCGACTTCGACGAGGACGCGAAGCTGAGCGGCGTGGGATACTGGGAGCCGCGGTGACGGGGCGGGCACGGGCACGGGCACGGACACGACTCGGGCGTACGGGAACGGGCGACGGTTAGCGGGGAAGAGGTGCGTTGGTACGCACCAACGCACCGCATGGATCAAGCAGAGGCTGCCCCCCCTCCTCGCTGCGTTTCGGGGCGCGCCATCTCACCCGCGGCGTCGTCGAACCAATGCTGCAAGCGCCAAGAGCGTCGCGAGACCGAACGCGTGCCGTGACGTTCTCGCACCCGCGGTGACGCAACCGCATCCGTCCCCGCCGTCGCCATCGGCTGCGCCGTCGCCGCCGCCGGAGCCGGCGCCTGCGCCGCTGCCGCTGCCGCTGCCGCTCGGCCCGCTCGAGCCGCTCGAGGCGTTGGAGGACCCTGGGCCGCTGCCCCCCTCACCGCCGCCGCCTTGGCCGGCGGGGGCGTCCTTGAAGCCGGGGCCGATCTGCCAGCCCGGGTTGCCGGCGGCGTCGAACTTGTAGGCGCCGACGTCGGCGACGCCCGCGCGCGCGGTGCCGTTGAAATCATCGGCGGTGACGTGCGCGGCGTCGCCGGCTGCGATCAACGTCGAGCCCGACGCGGGGAACGGGTCGTTCGGCGGCGCGCCGGAGAAGCTCGCGGCGACGAAGTCGGCGAGGCTGCCGCCGGCCGAGAAGCCGCCCGAGACGCCCTGGAGCGAGCCGATGCCGACGTTGCCGAGCGTCGTCACGCCGCCGAGGTTCCCGGCGACCCGGATCGCGTTGCCGTTCTGGGCGTAGATGGCGTTGTTGGCGATGAGGACCGAGCCGACGATGCCGTCGGACCGGATCGCGTCACCGTTCGCCTTGAGGATCGTGTTGTGTACGATCTCGATGTTCTGGGGGTCGCCGGCCTGGTGGGGCTGGTTGCGGATGCCGTCGGACGCAGCGCCGAGGATGATGTTGTTCCGGATGACGACGTCGGCAGCGGATTGGATGCCGTGGTCGCCGCACGCCCACATGACGTTGCGCTCCACGATGTTGGGCGGGCCGTTGCCGACGGTGCTGTAGGTGAC
>CALKVR010000432.1 GCA_938004815.1 uncultured Polyangiaceae bacterium
GCCGCGATCGTCGCCCGGCACCTCGCGCGTGGTGATCGCGTCGGGCTCGCCGTGTTCGCCAACGGCCCGCGCCTGACGATCCCTCCCGACAGCGGGTCGGGCCAAGGCCAAAAGGTGCTGCACGCGCTCGTCACGGCCGGGCAGACGATCGACGCTTCGCGCAGCGACCTCGACGAGCTCGACGTCGCGGTGCGCGTCATCGAGCACCTCCGGCCGCTCGACGATCGCGGCCTCGCCGACGTGCGGCGCGGCGATCTCGACAAGCTCGCGCAGCGCGCCGACGCCATGCGGCACCGCGCGCCTTTTCGCGCCAAGACGCCCGAGGGCCGCACCCAGCGCGACGGCGCGCTCCGGCGATACCTCGCCTGCTTCGGCATCGACTCACCGCCCAAGTCGCAGAGCGATCGGGCCGCGACGACCGAGGCGCTCCTGTCGGTCCTCTCCGGCATCGCCAAGCAACGCCCCCGCCCCAGCCTCGTCCACGTGCTCGGCGGCGCCATCGAGAGCGCATCGACCGACAAGCTCGGGCAGGTCATCGGCCGCTTGCGCCGCTCGGGCACCATCGTGTCCTGGGCGCTGCCCTACCACGAGCCGTCGCTCACGCCGCCGTGGACCAGCCGCAGCTCGTCCGACGACGAAGACGACACGCGGCTCCCCGACGTGGTCGCGCTCGACCCGGCCGCGCCGCGCGTCGCCGACGCGGTGCGCTTCCGCGCCGCCGTCGCGCACCGCAAGGCCGAGGCTACGCTCTCCAAGCTCGGCGTGCGGGTGGGTCACGTCCGGCCCGGCAAGCGCGCGCTCGGCCCCGAGCCTGCCGTCGGCGCGGCCCCTGACGCGGCCGGACGAGACGCTCGGTGAGCGCGTCGCTCCTCCGGGCGCGCGGGCTCTCCCCCAAGAAGGCGCTCGGACAGAACTTCCTCACCGATCCTCGCACCGCCGAGCGCATCGCCGAGGCCGCGGCGCCTTCGGGCGGTACCGTCCTCGAGATCGGCCCCGGCACCGGCGCGCTCACGCGTCCGCTGCTCGCGCGCGCCGACCGCGTGATCGCGATCGAGCGTGATCGCGATCTCGTCCCGTTGTTGCGCGACGAGCTCGCCGACGCGATCGCCTCGAACCAGCTGTCGGTCGTCGAGGGCGACGCGACCGCGGTCGCCTGGCTTCCGCTCCTCGAGTCCGGCCCCGCGCCGCGAGCGCTCGCGGGCAACCTGCCCTATCTGCTCACGGGCAAGCTCATCGAGCAGGCGGTCACGCTCGCGCCGCACATCGAACGGGCCGTGGTGATGGTGCAGCTCGAGGTCGCGGAGCGCCTCGCGGCGCAGCCGAGCACCAAGGCCTACGGCGCCCTCACCGTCTTCGTGCAGGCCGCGTTCGACGTCGAGCGCCTCCTCGTCGCCCGCGCCGGCGCGTTTTACCCGCGCCCCGAGGTGGACTCGGCGGTCGTCGTCCTCCACCGCCGCGCCGCGCCCCGCGCGACCGAAGACGAGGCGCTGCGCGCGCTGGTCAAGGGCGCGTTCGGCCAGCGACGCAAGACGCTCCGCAACGCGTGGCGGGGCGTCTTCGGCTGGAGCACCGACGAGCTGGCCGCGCGGGCGACGTCCGCTGGCATCGACCTCGATCGCCGAGGCGAGACGCTGAGCGTCGAAGAGTTCGAAGCGATGGCACGGCTCGGCCGCGCCACGCCGCGCTCGGCGTGAAATTGCGCGGTCGACAGCGCCGGGCGCAGGCCCTAAACACGCGCCTAGTCATGGAGGGCGCGTCGTGGTAACAGCGCGCCCGCCGCCCTAGACCCACCGGTCGCGGCCGCGAAAATACCGAGGAGCCAACAGAACCCCATGAATGCAGGAAAGATCAGCCAGGTCATCGGCCCCGTCGTCGACGTGGACTTCCCGCCCGGCCAGCTCCCCCGCATCCTGAATGCGCTGACCGTCTCCAACCCCAGCATCAGCGGGGAAAAGGACAACCTGGTCCTCGAGGTCGCGCAGCACCTCGGCGAGTCGACGGTCCGCACCGTGGCCATGGACTCCACCGACGGCCTCGTCCGCGGGATGGAGGTGAAAGACTCCGGCGCCCCCATCATGATGCCGGTCGGCGCGGCGACGCTCGGCCGCATCCTCAACGTCGTCGGCGCGCCCGTCGACGGCGGCGGCCCGGTCAAGGCGCAGAAGAGGCTGCCCATCCACCGCGACCCGCCCAAGTTCGTCGACCAGTCCACCAAGGTCGAGGTCTTCGAGACCGGCATCAAGGTCGTCGATCTCCTCGCCCCCTACCGCAAGGGCGGCAAGATCGGCCTCTTCGGCGGCGCCGGCGTCGGCAAGACCGTCTTCATCCTCGAGCTCATCAACAACGTCGCCAAGAAGCACGGCGGCGTGTCGGTGTTCGCCGGCGTCGGCGAGCGCACCCGTGAGGGCAACGACCTCTTCTTGGAGATGACCGAGTCGACGCTCGAGACGGGCGAGCCCGTCATCTCCAAGGCCGCCCTCATCTTCGGGCAGATGAACGAGCCCCCCGGCGCCCGCGCCCGCGTCGCGCTCTCGGCCCTCACCGTCGCCGAGTACTTCCGCGACGAAGAGGGGCAAGACGTCATCCTCTTCGTCGACAACGTCTTCCGCTTCACCCAGGCCGGCTCCGAGGTTTCCGCCCTCCTCGGGCGCATCCCGAGCGCCGTCGGTTACCAGCCCACCCTCTCGACCGAGATGGGCGCCCTCCAGGAGCGCATCACCTCGACGAACAAGGGGTCGGTCACGAGCGTGCAGGCGATCTACGTGCCCGCCGACGATCTCACCGATCCCGCCCCCGCCACGACGTTCGCCCACCTCGACGCGACGACCACCCTCTCGCGCGCCATCAGCGAGCTCGGCATCTACCCCGCCGTCGATCCGCTCGACTCGACGTCGACGATGCTCGACCCCCAGATCATCGGCGAGAAGCACTACGCCACCGCTCGCGGCGTGCAGCAGACGCTGCAGAAGTACAAGGACCTGCAAGACATCATCGCCATCCTCGGCATGGACGAGCTCAGCGAAGACGACCGGCAGGTCGTCAACCGCGCGCGCAAGATCCAGCGCTTTCTCTCGCAGCCGTTCTTCGTGGCCGCGCAGTTCACCGGCCGCGAGGGCAAGTTCGTCTCGCTCGCCGAGACGATCGCCGGCTTCCAAGAGATCCTCGACGGCAAGCTCGACCACATCGCCGAGCAAGACTTCTACATGGCGGGCAACATCGACGAGGTGAAGGCCCGCGACGCCGCCGGCAAGAAGGCCGAGAAGGGCAAGAAGGCCTGATGGCTGAGGCGCTCAAGCTCGAGATCGTCACCCCGACCGGCATCGCGCTCGCGAGAGACGTCGCCGAGCTCGGCGCGCCGACCCTCGACGGCGAGATCGGCATCCTGCCGGGCCACGTGCCGCTGCTCGCCGCACTGCGCACCGGGCTCGTGAACGTCAGGCCGGCCGGCGCCTCTGCAGGCGACGAGCCGCAGCGCTTCGCGATCGCGCACGGCGTGCTCGAGGTCGCCCAAGAAAAGGCGCTCGTCCTCACCGAAAAATTCGTCAAGAAAGAGGACGTCGACGTCGTGCGCGTCCGCGCCCGCCTCAAGGACGTCGACGACCAGATCCTCGGCTGGACGGGTGAAATCGACGACCCCAAGCGCATCGAGCTGATCGAAGAGGAGCAGTGGCTCGCGGCGCAGCTCGAGCTCATCGGCGACCCGCCGCAGCCGATCGCGCGCGAAACGACGCGCTTCCAGACGCACGAGGTCGAGCCCGTCATCCAAGACGACGCGGGTGCCGACGTCGGCGACCACACCGACGACAAGCCCGCGCACTGACGCGCCGCGCGCATGATCGCGCCGGAGACCATCGCCCAGATCAAAGAGCGGACGGACATCGTCTCGCTGATCGGTGAGTCGGTGCGTCTGCAGCGGCGCGGTCGCAGCTTCGTGGGCCTCTGTCCTTTTCACAAAGAGAAATCACCGAGCTTTCACGTCCACCCCGATCGCGGTTTTTACCACTGCTTCGGGTGCAACGAGAGCGGGAGCGCGATCGACTTCGCGATGAAGACGAGCGGGCTCGATTTCGTCGAGGCGGTGAAGATGCTCGCCGATCGGCTGGGCATCCGGATCGAAGAGCGCCGCGAGAGCGCCGCGGACCGGCAGCGCAAGAGCGAGCGCGACGAGCTCTTCGAGGTGATGCAGCTCGCGGCGACGTTCTACGAGCAGACGCTCGGTCTCTCGCCCGAAGCCCCGGAGAAGGCGCGACACCCGCTCGCGCACTATGCGGCGGCGGAGCTCGACCGGCGACGGTTGCCCTCACCCGCGGCCGGCACCGAGGAGGCGCGGCTGCTCCTCGACGTCGCGCAGGCCTTTCGGCTCGGCTACGCGCCCCCACATTGGGATGGCCTCTCGGCGTTCCTCAAGCAGCAGGGCGTGTCGCCGCTCATCGGGGAGCGCGCGGGGCTGCTCGTGGCCGGCCCGCGCGGGCACTACGACCGGTTCCGGCACCGCCTGATGTTCGCGGTGATGGACACCCTCGGTCGCGTCGTCGCGTTCAGCGGCCGAGCGCTACCCCCGCCCGACAAAGACGAGCTCGCGCGGCACGCGCCGAGCGGCCCCTCGTACGACAAGGACGACGCCGCGAAGTACATCAACAGCCCCGAGTCGCCGATCTACACGAAGGGCGAGCAGCTCTTCGGCCTGCACCAGGCGCGCGCCGGGATCCGGCAGGCCGGCTTCGCGATCTTGGTCGAGGGCAATTTCGACGTCTTCAGCCTGCACGCCCGCGGGATCGTGAACGCCGTCGCGCCCCTCGGCACCGCCTTCACGCCCGAGCAGGCCAAGCTCCTCAAGCGCTTCGCCCCTTCGGTCGTGATCGCGTTCGACGGCGACGCAGCGGGTCGCAAGGCGACGCGCGCCGCGCGCATGCCTTGCCGCACCGGCGCGCTCGAGGCCAAGGTCGCGGTGCTCCCCGACGGCGTCGACCCCGACGATCTCGTCCAGAAGAAGGGCCCGCCCGCGCTGCTCGCCCTGGTCAAAGACGCGCGCGGGATGCTCGACCACCTCATCCAGGACGCCCTCGAAGGCGAGGGGTTCCTCGGTGCGTCGCTCGCCGAACGGGTGGCGAGGGTGAAGGCGGTCGCGAAGCTGCTCTCCGAAGAGGACGACCCGAACCTCCGCCTGATGGCGAAGCGCTACGCCGACCAGCTCTCGTCGAAGCTCGTCGTGGGTGGGCAGAGCCCGACCGACGTGCTTCAGCTCGAGCGGCTCGTGGGCCGCGCCCTATCCGAGGGGCCGACCTCCCATGGATCATCGCCGTCCCAGGGCGAGCGCGAGCGCGCGCGTTCCACGCTGGATCGTCGCTCCCTGGAAATTTTCGGCGCCATCTTGGACTTTCCCGATCTTCTCGCTGACCCTGAGGTCAACGAGATGCTTTCGGTGGCGAACGGAGACCTGGCCCTGGGCATTGCCGCAGCGCGTCAATTGGCTGGGCTGGGCCCTACCTCAGCGTCGCGGATCGAGGATTTTCTTGCCGCTCTGCCGAGTTCGATCCAAAAGTTTGCGGCTGGGCGCGCCGCAGCGCCGGCCTTCGACGACGTTGGTGTCGCTCGGGTCATTTTGTTGGAGAACCTTAAGAAGCTTACCGATTCGGTCGGGCTCGGTGACACGGCGCGAGATGTGGACGCCATGCAGCGTTCGCCATCGACCCTCGATGCCGAGATCGAGGAGCGGTTACGACAAGTCCAGGAACGAGCGCGACGTCGTCGCGGGATCGATTGATGGCGGCTACCGATCTGATCGACATGCTGATGGCGATCGGGTGCAGGTGCCGCGGGGGCGCAAGCTGCTAGTTTTCATCGTGCCTTCGGGCGCGCACAGAGTTTTCGGTTCGCGCCCGTCACGGGCGCGAACGGCTGTTGAGGATAGGTGAGAGGAATGGCGACGAAGGCCAAGCAGACTGCTTCCGCGGCGCGGGGCAAGGCGACGAAAGCAACCGCAGCGGCGAAGCCCGCCGCGAAACCCGGCAAGTCGCCGCAGACCAAAGAGGCGCCGAAGGCGGCGCCCAAGGCCGCCGCCGCGAAGGCCGACGCCAAGCCGAAAGCCGCCCCCTCGAGCGCCAAGCCGGCCGGCAAGGCGGCCAAGCCCGCCGCGGGCGCGACAGGCAAGCCCGCGCAAAAGAGCGCGGGCAGCAAGATGAACGGCGCGTCGAGAGACCGCGCGCAGAACGGCGTCGCAGACCACGGCGACTGGCGCAACGAGTCGAGCGTCCCGCCCCCCATGCAGGGCCGCCGCAGCTCGCGTGGCGCGTCGTCCGAGCCGCCGCCCGACGGCGACTACGCCGAGTTCGACGAGCTCTCGCAGCTCGGCGACAAGGGTGATCGCCCCGCGCGCGGCAGCCAGAAGGGGCTCGAGAAGCTCGTCGAGGCCGGCAAGGCCAAGGGCTTCCTCACCTACGACGAGGTCAACGATCAGATGCCGGCCGACGTCGCGCCGGATCAGCTCGACGATGTCGTCGGTGCCCTCGGCGACGAGGACATCGAGAT
>CALKVR010000433.1 GCA_938004815.1 uncultured Polyangiaceae bacterium
AATGTCATCCTGGTTCGGGATGGCGAGAGCGACCGGGTGAAGCTCATCGACTTCGGCGTCGCGGGCCACGTCGCCGATCGCAACGAACCGCGCCTGACCACTCACGGCGATCTCCTCGGCACGCTCGCGTACGCCGCGCCGGAGCAAATCGGCGCGTCCGAGGCGGTCGATCCGCGCAGCGACCAATACGCGCTGGGCGCGCTCGCGTTCGAGGCGATAACGGGCAATGTGCCGCGAATGCCCGAGCGGCTGCGCGCAGCGCCCGACGCGTCGGACCTCAAGAACGCCGGCGCGCCGCCGGCGCTCGTCGCGGCCGTGCTTCGCCTCCTTCAGTCCGATCCCGGAGCGCGGTTCGCATCGCTTCGTGAGCTGCTCGGCGCGTTGCCGCCGGCGGCGCCCCTCGACGTGCTCGCGCCGCGCACCCCATCGCGGCCGCCGGCGCGCCGGCACGCGCGCGCACCGTTCCTATCGCCGGCGCGCGTGCTCTACCGCGACCTGGCGCTCGACGGCCGCACCGAGAACATCAGCGAGCGTGGGCTCCTCGTCGTTCTGCCCGCATCCGGCATCGATCCGCCGTCGGGTGAGACCGTCCAGGTGCGCTTCGCCATGCCCGTCAGCGGCAAGCGCGTCCATGCCGCCGCCACCGTTCGCTGGTCACGCACGGCGCACGACCGGCGCGCCCTCGGCCTCGAGCTCGACGACCTGCCGCCAGAGCTACCTGGCGAAGTCGCCTCGTATTTGCAGTTCTTCGGGGTGGAGCAAGAGGGAGCGGCGCTCGGATGAGGCCACGGCTCCATGAGTAGCCCGTCGATCCGCTCGGCTCGCAGGCAGATCGTCATCGCCGATCCCGATCACACCCACCGGGCGCGCACCTGGAACGCGCTGACCGACCGCGGCCACGCGGTGGAGGTCGTCGACAGTGTCGCCGCCCTTCAGGTCCTGCTCAGACAACGTCCGCCCGATGCGATCGTCATCGACACGACCTTCGGTGACCTCGCGCCCGCCGCATCGATCGCGCGTGTTCGACGATGCACCACGCGCACCCTTGTCGTCATGCAGCTGTCCCAACCGGGTGACGACGTCGACGAGGTGTTGCGAGGCGGGGCCGACGAGCTCGTGCGCTTGCCTTGCTCGGATGCCGAGTTGGTCGCTCGGGTGGAGAAGCTCCTCCGAGTCATCAACCCTGGGAGCTGAGCGCCCACATGGACTCGCTCAGGCACATGCTCGTGACGGACTCGGCCACCGGGTCGCTCGTCGAGCGACCGACGGGGTTGTACGAGGGGCACGACGTCGACACGGCCGGCAATCGCCTATCGAGTGAGCGCGCGCTGAGCGTGGACGCGGGCCCCCACCGTCACGCCGCGCACGCCCTACCGAACGAGCTCCTGGTGCGCTCGGGCGACGACGGGCTCGTGGTGGCGTCGGCGCTCCATGATCCGAGCTGGCTCAAGGTCGACGTCCGCGACGCGGTCGGCCAACGCCTCGCCGCGATCCTCTTCGCGGAGCTGGGTCAAGGCGACGAATTCCAGCTCTTCTGCTTCCACGGTCACCTACGCCTCGAGCGCGGCAACGCACCATTCACCTTCTCGGGCCGCGATCCTCTCCGCGACATGTTCCTCTCGATCGCCTTCGGCGCCGACCTCCGAGCTCCCCCGCGGATCGAGCTCGCGTTCACGTGGAACATCCCCTCTGCCGTGGCCTTCTTGTGCGGCGTCGTGTGCCATCTCCGCGCCCGGACGTTCGACGCTGCGAACGGCTGAGGGCTCGGTGCCGGACCAGAGTGCGATGAAGCCCGCTGAGGAGCGTGAGCCCGGTGTTTCTTGATTCGGAGCCACCTTCGAGACTTGAACTCGAGACCTACGGTTTACGAAACCGTTGCTCTACCACTGAGCTAAGGTGGCCTGGGGGCGCCCGTCCTACCAAACAGGACGGCGGAGTCCAGCGGAAACGGACAAGGTTCGGCGTCGGGGGGTCTGGTAAGCTCGGCGCTGGTGGCCACCGCAAGGCGCGTCCGCTTCGACTCGACCGGCAAGCGGGGCCTATCGGCGTGGCTCGTCGCCTGGGTTCTGACGGGCTGCTCTGGCGGTGAGGCGGCGGTGGCGCACCAGCCGACGGCGCCGCCGGCGCGGTCGAGCGCGGCTCCGGTGGTGGCGGCGCGGCTGACGCCGGCCGAGATCGCGGAGAAGGCGCTGCCGTCGGTGGTGTCGATCCGGAGCAAGAGCTCGCTGGGGAGCGGCTTCGTGGTTCGCTCCAAAGAGGGGTGGATCGCGACCAACTTGCACGTGCTCGCGGGCGGCGACACCGACATCCGCGTGGTCGTCCGCGGCGGCAAAGAGCTGCCGGTGCTGTCGGTCGTCGCGCTCGACGCGGATCGCGATCTCGTCGTCCTGGGCGTCGAGGCCAAGGACCTCCCGGAGCTCGCGCTCGGCGACAGCTCGAAGGTTCGCACCGGCGACGCCGTGGTCGCGATCGGCCATCCCCTCGGCCTCCAGGACACGGTCTCGGACGGGCTCGTGAGCGCGATTCGCGAGGTCGACCCGACCCTGACCGTTTTGCAGATCTCGGCGCCGATCGCCCCCGGCTCGTCGGGCGGGCCGCTCTTCGACGAGCGCGGGCGCGTCATCGGCATCGCGACCGCCGTCTCGCGCGAGGGGCAGAACCTCGCGTTCGGGGTGCCGTCGCTCTACCTCGCCGAGCTCTTGAAGCGACCCGAGCCGGTGGGCTGGGCCGAGTTCGTGGCGCTCCGCGCCAAGCTCGCCCCCCAGGCGCCGAAGCGCGACATCCCGAAGCACGCGGTGGCCATGCTCGACGGGTGCGGCGAGGGTGATCTGCGCCTCATGGTAAAGATGATCCTCGGCGCGATCGACGTCGGCGCGCCGCTCTACAACAGCGGCAACGTCGACGGCTGCTACCACATCTACGACGGAGCCGCGGCCGACGTGGAGCGCAAGCTCGGCCTCGGCTGCCGCGGGCCCAAGGGCGCGCTCGCCGCCGGCCGCCGGAAAGCGGCGTCTCTGCAGAGCCCGGCCGACCAGGCGTGGGCGATGCGCGACACCTTCGACGGCCTGCTCGACGTGGTGGAGCGCAAGCTGGCGCCCAAGCCGTGACCCCTAGTCGCCGGCAAAAGGCCTGACTAGGGTTCGCGCTTCCCCGTTCGGTCTCTCTCGGCCGCGGGCATGAGGAGCAACCATGATCGTCGGTGTCATCGGCTCGGGCGCGATCGGTCCGGACCTCGCCTACGGCTTCTTGACCGCGCTCGCGCGGGAGCCGGGCTCGAAGGTCTACCTCGTCGACATCAAGCAAGAGGCGCTCGATGCGGGCGTCGCGCGCATCCACGGCTACTTGAAGAAGGGCGTGGCGCGCGGCAAGATCGCGCCCAAGGACGCGGCCGCCATCCAGGGCGCGCTCGTGCCCACGCGTGAGCTCTCGCAGCTCGCCGACTGCGACTACGTGCTCGAGGCCGCGAGCGAAGACCTGGGCATCAAGAAGAAGATCCTCGCCGAGCTCGAGAAGACGGTGCGGCCCGACTGCCTGATCGGCTTCGCCACCTCGGGCTTGCCGCGTCGCCACATCGCGGCCGAGGTGAAGCACCCCGAGCGCTGCTTCGTGAACCACCCGTTCTACCCGGCGTGGCGCTCGCTCCCGATCGAGATCGTCAAGAGCGGCCACGAGGCGTTCGATCAGAAGATGATCGCGACGATCGAGAAGCTCGGGCGCGTGCCGATCGTTACCGCCGACGTCGAGTGTTTCGCGGCCGACGACGTCTTCTGCAACTACATCTCCGAGGCGGCCCGCATCGTCGAGCAGGGCGTCGCGACGCCGGCGCAGGTCGACGCGATCGTGAACGATGCGATCGGCGGCGGCGGCCCGTTCAACGTCATGGATCTCACGAAGGGCAACCTCCTGGTCCACAAGTGCCAGAAGCTGATGGAAAAGGCAGAGAAGACCGGCTCGCCCTGGTTCGCCCCGCCCGCCATCCTCGAGAAGCAAGGCGACAAGCCCTGGCACGACCGCACCAAGGCGCCGGCCGACGCGAGCTACACCCCCGCGCTCGCCGACGAGGTGCTCGGCCGCGTCCTCGCCGTGCTCTACGCGCGCACGTACGCCGTCGTCGAGAACGACGTCTGCACGCCGACCGACTCGAACTGGCTGATGCGCATGGCCCTCGGCTTTCGCAAGGGGACGCTCGAGCTCGCCGAAGAGGCGGGCGCCGACAAGGTCCGCGAGCTCTGCGTGAAATACGCCGAGCGGCACCCCGGCTTTCCGGTGCCGAAGATGATCGCCGAGCGCAAGCTCCCGAGCTTCACCAAGAACCTCCAGACCGAGCGCGACGGCGCGATCGCGGTGGTGAAGGTGTTCCGCCCCGAGGTAAAGAACGCGCTCAGCAAGGCGACGCTCCTCGAGATCGACGCGAAGATCGCCGCGCTCGAGGCCGACGCCTCGGTCAAGGGGATCATCCTGACGAGCACCGACGGCGCGCTCGCCGGCGCCGACATCCAGGAGCTCGCGGTGCTGCCCGACCCGGAGGCGTGCCGCAAGACGTGCCTCGACTCGCACCCGATCTTCGAGCGCATCGCGAGCTGCAAGAAGCCGATCGTCGCCGCCGTCGACGGCCCCGTCCTGGGCGGCGGCGCCGAGCTCTCGATGGCGTGCCACGCGCGCGTGGTCGGCAAGAACCTGATGCTCGGCCAGCCCGAGGTGAACCTCGGCATCATCCCGGGCTACGGCGGCACCCAGCGCCTGCCGCGCCTCGTCGGCTTCGAGCGCGCGATCGATCTCTTGCGCACGGCGAAGTCGATCGGCGCCAAGGACGCCTGCGCGTGGGGCTGGGCCCACGGCTCGCCGGTCGACGACCCGCTCACCGAGGCCAAGGCGCTGATTGGCCGCGTGCTCGACAAGAAGGAGACGATCGGCCCCGTCGATCCCAAACCGATGAGCGTCCCCGAGAAGCTACCGCCCGCCGCGATCGGCCACCGCTCGCTCGCGATCGACGCCATCCTGGTCGACGTCGTGCGCCGCGGCCTGGCGAAGCCGCTCGCCGAGGGTCTCGTGATCGAGGCCGACGGCTTCTCGCGCTGCAAGGCGACCGTCGACATGGACATCGGGATGAAAAACTTCGTCCAGAACGGGCCGCGTGTGCCGGCAGCATTCCTTCACGAGTGAGGAGAACGACCATGTCCAAGGCTCAATCGATCGTGATCCTCGACGGCGGGCGCCGCACGCCGCGCGCCGACATCCTCGTCGACAACAAAGAGGCGGGGCTCTTCTCTCGCTTCTCGACGACGCAGCTCGGCGGCTTCGCCATCCGCGCGACCCTGGCGAGCACCAAGCTCGACAAGGCCCTCGTCGGGCACACCGTGATGGGCATGGCCCAGCACAGCCACCGCGACAGCATCTATGCCGCCAAGGGCATGGCGTGGCGCGGCGGGCTCGGGGCCGACGTGCCCGCGCTCACCGTCGCGCGCATCTGCGGCAGCGGGGCCGAGGCGGTGGCCGTCGGGGCCGAGCTCATCCTGGCCGGCATCCGGCACGACACCGAGCGGCCGTTCGTGGTCGTGGGCGGCGCCGAGTCGATGCAGTACCCGTTCTCGATCTACGAGCTGCGGGGAAAGCGGGTCGGCGAGGCGGTGCAAAAGTACGGGCCCGTCGACGCCAAGGCGCTGCCGCCGGGCACGCACCTTCACGACATGCTCCTGATGAGCCTCTACGATCCGTCGGCCAAGATGGCGATGGCCAACACGGCCGAAGAGCTCGGGCGCCGCTACGAGATCACGCGCGAGCAGGCCGACGCGTTCGGCCTCCGCTCGCACCAGAACGCCAAGAAGGCGCGCGACGCCGGTTGGTTCGACGAAGAGATCACACCGGTCACGGTCGAGTCGGCGACCGGCTCGACGGTCGTGAAGTACGACACCCACATCCTCGAGGACGCGTCGCTCGCCAAGATGGCGCGTCTGCCGGCGGCGTTCGAGCCGGGCGGCATCATCACCGCGGGCAACGCGAGCGCGGTCGTCGACGGCGGCGCGGCCATGGTGATCGGCAAGGAAGACGACGCGGCGAAGCACGGCGCCAAGCCGCTCGCGCGCATCGCGGGCATGGGCGTCGCGGCTTGCGATCCTCAGATCATGGGCTGGGGGCCCGTCCCCGCGACGAAGCGGGCGCTCGCGTCGGCCGGCGTCGAGGGCAAGGCGATCGACCACGTCGAGCTCAACGAGGCGTTCGCGGCGCAGGCGCTCGCCTGCATCCGCGACTTCGAGAAGCTGGGGATCGATCCCGAGAAGGTGAACCCGATGGGCAACGCGATCGCTCTCGGCCACCCGCTCGGCGCGACGGGCGCGGTCTTGACGCTCACGTGCGCGTACGCGCTCCGCCGCAAGAAGCAGCGCTACGGCCTCGTCACCATGTGCATCGGCGGCGGCCAGGGCATCTCGCTCGTGCTCGAAGCGGTCTGAGGGCGCGGGGGGGCTCTCGTTATGGCCTCGCCGGCCCCGGGTCCTGCCACCGCGCGCGACGCGCACCGCTACGTCGTCTTCGA
>CALKVR010000434.1 GCA_938004815.1 uncultured Polyangiaceae bacterium
GACGGCCCCGTATTCGCGTGGCCACCGCAGGGACTGGACCTCGAGGCGCGCGCCCCGGGGGTCCTTGTGGAGCGTGTCCAACGCCCGGCGGGCTGCGTCACTGTCCGAAAAGTATCCGATGACTTGGAGCTCGATAGGACTCACAGGGAACACTCCTCGCACCGGACGTTGCGAACGCCGTGCCCGCGGACCACGCGGCTCGCGGTGGCGTCGGATGGACCGGTGGGGCGCGCCTGCGCACACCGCGACCCAATTGCGCGCAGGAGCGGCGATTTTCCGTGCTGTGAGCGGGCGATCGGAGGGCGCGCGCTTGGCATCGGTGATGCTGATCGACGGGCATGATGAACAACGACATTCAGGCCCCCTCGCTGGGGCTCGACGGCGCTACCCGCGCGCAGGCGGCCGCGATTCTGAACCGGGTGCTGTCGAACACCGCGCTGCTCCAGCAGAAGACCCGCAAGGCCCACTGGGACGTCGTGGGGCCGCAGTTCTACTCGCTGCACAAGCTCTGGGACGAGCAGTACGAGGCGCTCAACCAGCGCGCCGACGAGATCGCCGAGCGCGTGCGCCAGCTGGGCGGCTACCCGATCGGCACGGTCGCGGGTTGGGTGGAGAGCGCGAGTATCCGCGAGAACCCCGGCCGCGTCTCTTCGGCGACCGAGGCGGTGATCGAGCTCATGATCGACCACGAGCAGATCGTGCGCGCGCTTCGGACCGACATCGAGAAGCTCAACGACGACATGCGCGACTACGGGACCGGCGATTTTCTCACCGGCCTGTTGCGCGACCACGAGCAGATGGCGTGGATCCTCCGGTCGTTCGTGCAGGGCGAATCGGTCGAGGCCGACGGCGAGGTCGCCCACGGGACCGTGCCGCAGCTCGCCTGAGAGCCGAAGCTAACAGGGTAAAATGACGCGAGCCCGCGCACCGCGGGCCGCGTCGTCCCACTCGGCCGTGCCGAGGTCGAGGCTCCCGCCGTGGCCCTGGGCGATATCGAGAGCGATGGGCAGAGACGCGCCGAGACCGCGCTGGCCGTCGCGCGTACGCAGGCGCGGGCGGAGCTGCTGGGACAGCTCGGCTGGAAACCCGGGCCCGTCGTCGTCGATGATCACCACCGCGCTCGTTCCGTCGTGGCGCTCGACGAGGCGGACACGGCTGCGCGCGAAGCGAATCGCGTTCGATGTGAGCTCGGACAGCGCGACGAACAGCTGCTCGGGGTCGGCCTGGACCACGATCGCCGTGTCGGCGCGGACGTGATCGACCTTGACGGTGCGGCGCCCGTCGAGCTCGCTCGCTTCGGCGACCGCGCGGTCGACCACGTCACGGAGATCCAGCTTCGTGCGCGCGGGTGCGAGCTCGCCCGCTTCGGCCAGGGCCACGAACCGCAGCCGGCGCGCGATGCGCTCGAGCTTGGTGACCGAGCGCCGCGCGATTCCGAGGAACGTCTGCTGCTGCGTCGTGACGCCGCCGTTCTGGGCGGCCCGCTCGATCTCGTCGAGCGCGCCACGGGCCACGCCGGCGCCGCCCACGATATCGTGGGCCAGACGCCGCAGAAACGTCGTACGAACCCACTCGTCGTCCGTCGACCCGGGCTTGTCGGTCATCGAACCGGAGCCGAGGGCGAGTGCGGAGACGCGGCCCCTGGACCGGCGCTGCCGCTCGAGCTCGCCGAGCCGGAGCTCGAGGACGACGACGTGCGACCGTTCTGCCGATCGAGCTTGCGGTAGAGGGTGCGCCGGTCGAGCCCGAGGACTTGCGCCGCGCGCGACTTGTTGCCGCCCAGCATCTTGAGGACGCGCTGGATGTACCGGCGCTCGAGCTCGTCGAGGGTCACGAGCTCGCTCGCGTCTTCGGCGCTGACGACCAGACGATCCGAGCGGTGCGTGCGCACCTTTTCCGGCAGGTCTTCGACCGTGACCTGATCGAAGCGAGCCAGCGCGACCGCGCGCTCCATGCAGTTCTCGAGCTCGCGGACGTTGCCCGGCCAGTCGTAGGCCATCAGGCGCTCGGCCGCTTGCGGAGAGAGAGACAGCGACCGACCGGACGCCAAGCGGCGCAGCAGGTACTCGGCGATCGCGAGGACGTCGGTGCCGCGCTCGCGGAGCGGCGGCAGCTCGATTTTCACCACGTTGATGCGGTAGTAGAGGTCTTCGCGGAAGCGCTTTTCCTCGACCTCGGCCTCGAGGTCGCGGTTCGTCGCCGCGACGACGCGCGCATCGAAGGGCACCTCGGCGTTGGAGCCGACGGGCCGCACCTTACGCTCCTGCAAAGCCCGAAGGAGCTTCGGCTGGATCTCGATCGGCATCTCGCCGATCTCGTCCAGGAAGATGGTGCCGCCGTTCGCCTCGACGAAGAGGCCGGCGCGGGATGTCTTGGCGTCGGTGAACGCGCCGCGTG
>CALKVR010000435.1 GCA_938004815.1 uncultured Polyangiaceae bacterium
CCGGGCTCTGGGCGCTCTCCCGGCACCCGAACTATTGCGGCGAGGCGGTGTACTGGTGGTCCGCGGCCCTCTTCGGGCTCGCGGCTGGTGGGGGGGTGATGATGGTGCTCGGCGCGGTCGGCGTCACCGCGATGATCCTCTTCGCCAGCATTCCGATGGCCGAAAAACGCGCCCTCGCGAAGCGCCCCGCCTTCGCCGACTATCAGCGCAGGGTTTCGCGGCTCATCCCGTGGTTTCCCGCAAAGTGATCCGGGCGCGTTAACGGTCGAGCGGCGCCGGCGTCCTCCCCTTCGAGAGAGGAGCCGATCTGCATGAAGCCTCGCGTTCTCACCACCCAAAAGATCCTGGTTGCCGTCGTCACGGCCACCGCCGCTGTCGGGTGCGCCCGCCCCGCGGCCGAACCGACCCCGACCACCGCCGAGTCGGTATCGACCCAGGTCTCGCTCGAGCCGGTCGCCGCTCCGATCGAGATCACGCCATCGCCGACCGAGGTGGCGTCCGAAGTGCAACACGCATCGACGACCGACGCGGCGCCGGAGCCCAAGACCGACACGAAGATCTACGCTCTCGCGGGCGAGCTCTACGCGCTCGACCAGGGGCGAGCGCTCGCGCAAAAAGCACATTTTCGCCCGCTCTGCGACGCCGAGGGCTTTCCCGTCGTCGGTAACGTCATGCGCAAGGCTCCGGGCTACCCGGTGAGCTCGTTCTGCGCAGCCGTCCGCGAGAACAAGGGCCGATGAGCGCGTTCGAGCTCGAGGCGATCGGCGGGCCGTGGGCGCGGCGTCTCGTGCGGCGTCGCTCGGGGTTCGAGGACGTCGCGGCCTCCGATCTCGCCGCCGGGCTGGACCCGCTCGTTGTGGCGAGCGCGCGGCACGTCTGGACGCAGAGCGCGTTCAGCGAGTACGCGAGCGCGGCGTCGTTCGCGGCGATCGCGACCTCGCTGCTGCGCGCGGGGGCGCCGATCGATCTGGTCGCGGCGGCGGGCGACTTCGTGGCCGACGAGGTGATCCACGCCGAGCTCTCCGCGCACCTCGCGAACGCGCTCGGCGGCGCCATCACGCTCGACGTCGACCTGAACAAGCTCGTTCGCCCGTCGGGGGTCGAGGATCCGGTCCTGGACGCCGCCGTGCTCCTCGTCCGGACGTCGTGCGTAGGTGAAGCGTTGACCGTTCCGCTCTTGAAGTCGGCGCGCGCGCACGCGGGCTCGCCGGTCGTGCGTGAGGTCATCGCGCGCATCTTGCGCGACGAGTCGGCGCACGCGCAGCTCGGTCCGTACTATCTGGATTGGGCCGCCTCTCGGCTGTCCGACGAAGATCGCGTTTTCCTCGGACGCGTCGCGGGGGTCGCGGTGAGAGCCTACGCGCCCCTCTTCGCCCAAGGATGCCGCGTCGAGCCCGGCGCGGGCGCGCTCGACTGTGCGACGTTCGATGCCGCCTTCTCGTCGGCGCTACGCGACCGCGTCCTGCGGCCGCTCGCCGAACGCGGGATCGAAGTGCCGGCCGACGACGTCGCGACCGTGCTCGAAGCCATCAACGGATGACGACGGAGAGAATGCCGTCGCCCCGCGGCTGACCCGGGCGGGGGAGGCCGATGCCGCGCAGACGCAGCTTGCCACCTGCTGCCGGCCTGGCTGGGACGCGCACCCTTAGCTTGCGGTGCACCCGGAGAATTCCGCCGCCGCGGCAGGTCTCGCATTCCCATTTGTCGACACGGCCCCAGCTGCCGGCGACCTCTTCCCAGCCGCTCCCTCGGCAGACGACGCACGCGTCGATGGCGTCGAGCTCGACCAGCACCCAACCGTCGGTCGCGATCCGGGAGCGCTCGAGCTCGAGCTTGCCCACGATGTCGCAGCCGCGGATCTGGCACGTCACGGGGTGCGCCGGCGCCGTCACCGCGTCGCGCATCGCTCGAGCGCGCGCTGCGAGGAGCGCCTGGTATGCCGCGACCACCCCGCGCAGCCGTTCGGGCGCGCCGGGATCGGCCGGGTTCAGATCAGGATGATGCCGCCTCACCGCCTTTTTGAAGGCGCGGTGCAATACCTCCTCGGGAGCTCCCTGGGCCACGCCGAGGATCTGATGCGGATCGAGCATGGTCGAAGAAGACATAAACGACCTCGGGTTGTTCCACGCCGCTGGGCCGGCTGGGCGGGCCCTGCCGGGAGCGCGCCTGGTCGACGACGTGGACGAGGCCGCGCCAGAACGAGAACTCGACAAGCTCGCGGGGGGCGCGGCGGTCGCCGACGCGTCGGATCACCCAGCTGCCTAGCCCGCGAAGGGTCGAGCAGCGCTTGCCGCGCAGATCGCCCAGCACGTCGTCGTAGAGGCCCTGTGCGTCGAGCCACCGGTCGGGCTTGGGAATGTCGAGTCCAGTCGCGACCTCGCAGAAGGTGCTGCGATCGATGTCCCAGAAGCCGCCCGCTTCGGAGCGCTCCATCGCGCGGCGGATCTGCTCCGCGGGGAGAGCGTGCTCCGAGACCTCGCACAGGAACGTCTCGCTCGGGAGAAACTGCGGTGTGCGGCGGGCGGTGATCCTGACGAAGCCCTCGATCTCCGGAACGGCCTCGAGCTTGGGCGCCCAGGCTCGCCCGAAGAAGAGCCCGAAGGGCGTCGCCACCGATTCGCCGCGGAGCAGGGCGCCCACCAGCTCGCGCTTGAAGCCGATCATGCGCGCCAGCTCGATCTCGTCTTCGACGTCGAGCTCGTCGATGGCGCGGACGATGCTCATCACGTCGATCTCGGGATCGGCCCCGCACGCGTGGCACCGCACCTGCTCGGTGGGCCCCAGGTCGGTTGGAGCGCGGTCGGCGCTCGATGGCGGCCGAGGCTCCAGGCCCATCGCGGGGATCAGCCAGTCGTCCTTGCCCAGGATGACCGGGTCCAGCCAGTGGGAACCGCAGGAAGGACAAGGGATCTTGTCCTCCAGCTCCCGCACGATCTCCACGCGGCTGAGCGTCATGGCAAGCCATGTACGAGCCGGTGCGCGCGAGTCTTCCCTATGCGGCGACGGATCGGCCTGACCGGTTGATGCTCTCCGGCGGCCCGAGCCCGTCGGCACAGCCTCGGCGGGCGAGCCGGTGCCGAAGGACGCGCGCCTCTTCTTCGAGCGCCACGACCTCCAGCCAGATGGCGTCTTGCTCGACGGGCGAAAGGTCACGGTAGCGGGCGCGGATAGAGGCGAGACGCAGCATGAAGTAGTCGAACGTCTCTCTCGCGGGGCCCTCCGTCACCATGTAGTGCCGGCAGCGGTCGGCCACGAGCTGGGTCCCGCTCACCAGGCAGGTGAAGGCGGCAAAGTCGCGACGAAAGCCGAGGTCGCTCGGCTCGGTATCGACGGCGGCGGTTCGTTCACCCGTCATTGCGAGGGGCGATGCATTCGTCGTGCCGGCTCCGCACGCGGGTGGGC
>CALKVR010000436.1 GCA_938004815.1 uncultured Polyangiaceae bacterium
TCTGCGCCGCCGCCGCGCTCGGCATATTGCTGCTGCCCCTCCTCCGGCGGCAGTGGGCGGCTCAGCTTCGCACGTACGATGCCCTGCCGTTGCTGTCGCGCGATGCGGCGGTGTTGCTCGGGGCTGCGCCTGAGCTGCGAGCGTCCGGCCGCGAGGACCACTTGACCGGCGAGCTGCTCGCGACGGTGCGCACCTACGCCAGCGCCGAGCGCGATGCGGCGCGATACGGTCTGGTGCACGCGATCGTTCCGGCCGTCCTTGCCGGGGTCGCAGCCCTGACGCCGCGCGCACAGCTCGAGCGGCTCGCCGATGCGCAGACCGTCGTCGATCTTGGTGTGCTCGGCGGCGCCAGCATCACGCTCCTCTTGGCGGTGGTGCGAAGCGTCGAGCACCTTCGGCGATCGGCGCCCTATGTCCGCGCGCTGCGCGCGTGGAACGGGGCCTCACCGCCGCCGACGCGTGCGGTCACGGCAGCGAGCAGCGTGGAGCTCGACGCCGTTTCGGTCGAGCATCCCGGCGGCGTTCGGGCTCCGAGCGACCTCTCGCTTCGAGCCGGCCCCGGTGGCCTCGCGTTGCTGGGCCCGAACGGCTCCGGCAAGAGCACCGCGCTGCGCGCGCTGCTCGGCCTCGTCCAGCCGAGCCGCGGCCACGTCGTCGTCGACGGCAGGCGGCTCGGGGCGAGCGAACGGGTCGGCGACGTGGCGTACCTGCCCCAGCGTCCGTACGTGCTACCGGGCGAGACACTTCGCTACCATCTCGCCTTGTGCGCAGACACGAGTCGTGACGCCGGCGGCTTCGATGCGGGGCTCGAGCGGCTCGGCCTCGCGGACCTCTTGCGTCGACGCAGTCGCGACCCGCTCGACGTCCGCATGGGCGCGCTCTCGGGCGGAGAGAGACAGAAGTTCTTCATCGCGCGCACCCTGGGGCGAACCGAGGGGGTGGTCGTGCTCGACGAGCCCGAGGTTGGCCTCGACGCGGATGCGCGTCGGGCGCTCAGGGCGTGGCTCGAGGATGTGGCGAAAGCGCGCATCGTGATCGTGGCGGCGCACGACCCCTCGATCGTTCCTGACGGTTTCGCCCGCGTGGTCTGTGCTGCCGGGCAGAGCGGCGCCGATTCTGTGCTAGCTTCGGAGGGCTCAGCTCTTGCGAACGGGGCTCTTGCTTCGGCTTCGAGTGGGAGGCAGGCGCCCGGTCGCGACGCGGCCGTGGACCGCGAATAGCTTTTGAATGTGAGATAAGGAGAGACAAATGCGAACGAAGACGTCGGTGCTGTGGCTTCTGGGGCTTGGCGCAGTTCCCTTGGCGTTCGTCGCGTGCGGCGACGACGGCGAGACAGGCGGCGGCGGGTCGGGCGGGGCGTCGACCTCGTCGACGGGGCCGAGCACCTCGACGAGCACGGCCACCACGTCATCGACATCGACCACCGCCACCACGACCTCGACGTCGAGCGGCATGGTCGATCCGTCGGATGCGTGTCCCGGGCCGGTGGTAACCCTCTCGCCTAGCCCCACGCCGGTCGTCGTGAGCGGTTCGACCATGGGGCAGACAGACGACTACAAGACGTACTGCGCCGACATCGATGCAACGACGGCAGCGCCTGACGTCGTGGTGCAGCTCGACGTGACCGCGGCCTGCACCCTGATGGTCGAGCTCGACGACGTGGCGCCGTTCGACGGTGCGATCAGCATCCGCCACGGCCAGTGCGAGCAGCGGCTCGGCAACGACATTTGCTACAACAACTCGAACGACGCCGAGATCGCGGCCGAGCACGTAGAAGAGGGCACCCACTTCATCGTGATCGACGGCGCGGCCGGCACTGCCGGCGACTTCAACCTCGAGATCTCGTGCACCGCACCGGCATGTGGCGACGGCGTGCAGAACCCTGGCGAGCAGTGCGACTATCTGCCGGTTCAGGCGAACGACGGCTGCGGTGATCCCGGCGCCGCGAACGAGTGCCAGGCCGAGGGGCAGGTTGCCGCCGATACGTGTCCCGGAACGCCTGTCGTCATCAACGACGGCGAGACCGTCTACCTCGCGCCGGCGCCGCCCGCGTACACGACGGCTGACGCCACCGACAACCACAAGGGCACGTGCATGCCCGGCGGTGAGAACGGCGGCAAAGACGAGGTGTTTGCCGTCACCGTCACTACCCCCGGAACCATCACGGCCACGCTCGGGCAAGATCTGATGGACATGAACCCGGACTGCACGACCCCCGCGCCCGAGTGCTGGGCGAACTATCTGTACGTGAAGGCAGCCGACTGTGCGGGCGGCACCGAGGTCGCCTGCATCGGCTACGACCTCAACGGCGTCTCGACGGTGACCTTCAACGTCGCGACACCTGGCGACTACTACTTCTTCGTCGACGGTCTCAACGCAGAGGCCTACGCAGCGGGGCCGTACGTGCTTCGCGTCGAGCACAACTGAGCACACTCGCTCCAGGTTTTTCGCACGTTCCCTTCAGCTCTCCTCGTTTGAGCCGTTCAGTGGCCCAACGAGGAGAGCGACATGCGAAGCGCACGAGTGTGGTCGGTGATGTGCGTCGTTGGTCCGGTGGTGTTTTCGAACGCCGCCTGCGGTGACGACGTCGAAGGGACGGGCGGGTTCGGTGGCTCCGATGCCCAAACCAGCGCGTCCTCGGGCTCGGGGCAATCCAGCGCGAGCGGGTCCGGCTCCTCGAGCTCGAGCGCCAGCAGCTCGACCACCACGTCGGTCTCGAGCTCGGCCTCGGCCAGCAGCGTGTCCTCCGGTGGTGAGGGCGCGCAGGGGGTCGGGGGTGAAGGC
>CALKVR010000437.1 GCA_938004815.1 uncultured Polyangiaceae bacterium
GCACGAGGAAGCACCCGTCGTGATCGAAGTAAAACGGCGCCAGGGTGGAGAGAGACGGTTCAGTCATCGATTGCTCGCGAGATGGCCATGACGATGGCCAGCGCGCCCAGGCCAGCGCCCACCCAGAGCAGGCGCACGGGCCCGATGGTGATCCCCTCGCCGGTCCGCGTGAGGACGGCGTCGGTGACGGCGATGGCGATGGCGATGAACGCGATCCACGCGGGGCCCCGGAACCGCTCGCCCAAGCTGGGCCCCGCGGCGGGCGGGTGATAGAGGCCGACGTGCGGCTCACGACGCGACGGGCGCGGCCGCACGGGCGCCGTCTGCTTGACGTCGAGGTCGAACGCCGACGGGATCGCGCTCTGGGGGATCGATGGGGCGGGCGCCTCGAGATCGCCGAGCGGCTCGGGGGCCGAGGGAGCGAGCGAAGGGATCTTCGCGATCTCTTCGTCGAGACCGAGCGCGGACCTTCGGACCGTGAGCGACGGCGGCCGCCCGATCGCGCTTTCGAGCTGCGTCCAGAACGACTCGATGGACTGCGTGCGCGCTTTGGGGTCGACGGCCAGCGCCCGCAGGAACGCCTGCTCGGCAGCGTCGGTGATCTTGGCGCCCTTGGACCGTGGGGTGGGGCGCCATGTCGGGTTCAAGGCGCCGCCCATCATCGCCGTCAGATCGCCCTGGATGGGCGGTGCGCCGAGGAGCGCTTGCGTGATCGTGAGCGCGAAGCCATAGACGTCCGTCCACGGGCCGGTGCCGCCGAAGGACTCGGGGTGCCACTGCTCGGGCGCGGCGTAGCCGGGTGAAAAGGCGTTGACCGCCTCGCCTTGGGTCTGCCGGCCGGCCATCGCGCCGACGTCGGCGCGCACGCGAGCGATGCCGAAGTCGAGGATCTTGACGCGACGCTCACCGTCGATGTTCGCGACGAACACATTCTCGGGCTTCATGTCGCGGTGGATGATCGCGATGGTGGTGCTGCCGGCGGCGTCGGTGAAATGGTGGGCTCGAGCGAGCGCGCGCGCGACGGGGGTCATCAGATCGACGGCGTCGGTGAGCTTGAGCGGCCGGCCGAGCGTGACCTGCTCGAGCGTCTGACCGTCGAGCCACTCGAGCGCCATGAACGGGACGAACGCCTTCGTGTCGAGGACCCCGAACTGCAGTGGCCGCACGATCTCCGGGAGTGCGGCCGAGAGACGGAACAAGAGCTCCGCCTCGCTCCGGAACTTCTCGAGGAACGCCTCGCGCTTGTCCTCGGCGAGCGAGTCGGGGACCTTCAGGCATTTGAGCGCGACCGGCGCGCGAAAGACCTCGTGGTACGCGCGGTAGACCACGCCGAACCCGCCCTCGGCCACGGCCTTCTCGACGCGAAAGAAGCGCGCCTGCGTCGTCCCCGCGATCCCGAAAGGGTCACCGATGGATGCCGGTGCGCGTGTCGTCAACGTCTCCTCGCTTCAGCGCGCTCCCCCATGGCTCGGCTCAAGGGATGACATCGTACACGGTGGGATCGCCTTGGCGCAGCTCGACCAGGCGCCCGCCTTGCACTTCGTCGAAGATCTCGGTCGTGCGGAACGCATCGGGCCAGACGATCTCGACCTTGGCCGCTCGCGTGCAGCTACCGAGCGCGAAGAACAACACGGTGTCGTTCTGGAGCCCGAAATGGCCGTACCCGGAGCCGAGCTCTTGGACCTGGCGCACGCCGCCGGCCTCGACCGCGACGCGGGCGCCGATGCCCGACGTGTTGGCTGCGCCGGGGCCGCCGCCCTTGAGCCGCACCGCGAGCCAGCCGGCGCCACCGGACGCGCCGCTCTCGTAGAAATGGACCTCGTTGGTGTCCCAGATCTCGGCGCACCCCGGCGTGCGCGCCGTGCCCGAGGCGACGACGATGTCGAGATCACCGTCGCGGTCGTAGTCGGCGACCGACATCGCGACGCCGCAAGGGTGGTGTGCGCCGACCGACTCACCGACCTCGGCGAACGTGCCGTCGGCGTTCTGTTGGTAGATCCACAAGAACTGATCCGGATAGTCGCTCGTGCCCAAGAGGAGGTCGGGGCGGGCGTCGAGATCGAGATCGGCCACTGCCGCGGTGATGCCCCCCTCGTTCCAGCCGCCGCCGACGTGCGGGACCTCGATCCCGAGCGCGGCGCGGTCGGCGCGCGTGAAGTGTTTCTGCCCCGGCTCGCCGTCGTTCACGAGGAGGTTCGACTTGTCCGAGCTCTGCCCTGCCCACCAGTGCGCGATCTCGGCCGTGTAGAGGTCGAGCTTGCCGTCGCCGGTCACGTCGGCGCACGCCGTCGAGAATGTGTTGCCGCCGAGCCGCTCGGGCTCGGTCTCGCTCGTCGGTGACCAGTTGGCGCCCGCCGGCGTCGGGCACACGACGCTTGGCGGCTCGGCCCCGGCGCAGACCGGGTGGGTCGGGTTCACCGTGCACCAGCACTTGTAGAACTCGTTGTCCTGGTACATCTGGTTCTCGTCGTAGGCGTAGCTCGACGCGACGCCGACCTCGCTCCAGCTGCCGCCGACGAACTGCCAGAGCAGGTTCGGGCCACGCGCGTACGAGCTGGTCAAGAGGTCGGGCACGCCGTCATCGTCGACGTCGCATACCGTCGTGCCGAAGGTCGCGCGCTTTTCGCTCGTGAACCCGGCCGCCGAAGTGATGTCGGTGAAGGTGCCGGTGCCGCCGCCCAGATAGAGGGCGGGGGCCTGGAGCGAGCCCGTGGGCGAATAGTGGACGCCCACCCAGAGATCGAGCGCGCCGTCGAGGTTGATGTCGGTGAACGACGCCGAAGAAGTGCGGCGAGGGTTCTCGAACGCGACGCCCGAGTTGGGCAGGAGCGTGAACTTCCCGGTGCCGTCGTTGAGGTAGATCTCGCTGCGGTCGAGCTCGAGCTCGGTCGGAGGGTCGTTCTCTTCGGGCTCGTTCCAGGTGCCGCTGAAGATGTCGGTGTCGCCGTCGCCGTCGACGTCGCCCAGGACCGCGAGCTGTGACGACTTGAGCTCCGTCGTCGAGCCGTCGGCCGGCGCGGTGAAGCCGCTCTCGAAGGTTCGGTCGACGAAGACGCGGCCGCCCCCGGGGCCGGGCTCGTTCATCAGCAAGTAGGTGCGGCGCGTGCCCTGCCCGATCACCTCGCGCGTGGGCGTGCACGGCTCGGGTGAGCAGCCGGGATAGAAGTTGTGGACGAGGAGGTCGGGGTAGCCGTCGCCGTCGACGTCGCCCGAAGTGACGCGGCCACCCGCGACCCCGGTGAGGCCCCACTCTACGGTGCGGTTCTCGAAGCTGAGCGGGGTCGTGACGGCGTGCCCGTCGCAGCCCTCGGGCTCGAGGCCGCCACCCTGCCCGCCGGCGCTCGACGAGGTGCTCGCGCCCCCGCCGCCCGTACCCGCGCTGTCGCCGCAGGCTATGAACGAGAGACACGAGCCGAGGGCCAAGAGAGGCAGGAGGAAGCGACTTCGAAGCATGGGTTTTCACGGTAGTCCGAAGCCCCGCCCGCACCAAGGGTCCTATTCTCGCGCACCAAGGACCGAATCGGAGCGTTCGGTCCTTGGTGTAGGATGCGCGGCCATGAAGACCAAGCTCCTCCTCGCCGCCGGTGCTCTCGCCCTCGCCGCTTGCGGCGATGGGACGTCCGCCAAACCTGACGCGAGCGCCAAGCCGACCGCGACCGCGGCTTCGACATCGACGGCCGCCGCGACCGCGACGGCCTCGGCCGCGCCGAAAGAAGAAAAGGGCTGGTGAAGGCCGGCGCGGCGGCCTGCTTCGCGATCCTCGTCTCCTGCTCCGAGGCCGCGCCGCCGATCGAGGGTGCGTGCGCGGGCGGGCGCGCGCTGTCGCTGGCCGCCCTGCGGGTCGAAGAGGCGGCGCTCCGGACGGCCACCGACTTCACGCGCCCCGGCGATGCTTTGGCGCTCGGGCCCGACCCCTATGATCTCGCGCCCCTCGCCGGCGGCGGCTTCGTGGGACTCTCGCGGGCGGCCCGGACCCTGACCGCGCTCGATGCCGGCGGG
>CALKVR010000438.1 GCA_938004815.1 uncultured Polyangiaceae bacterium
TGGGCCGTCTGCGCGGCGGTAGCGTACTGCTGGATCTGCTGCTGGCTCAAGGCGCCCGAGGCGCTGAGCGTGCTGGCCATGGTGAACGACCCCGCTATCGACGCGGCGGCTCTCAAGGGGTCGAAGGTGGCCCAGAAGACGCTCGCCGCGGTCATCGCGCACCGGAACGGGGACGATGGGGCCATCCGGACCGAGGACGACGACCTCTTCGACACGGTGAAGGAGCTCGACGCCATCAAGGGGGTCGGGCCCGCGTCGCTGAAGAACCTCGCGAGCCTGGCCAAGACCAAGGGCTACTTCGACGCGCAGACCCGCAAGGAGCGCAGCGTGATCTTCTCTCCGCAGCCTGCGGCGGAGAGCCACAACGTCGAGGTCGCCCGCCTCATCCGCGAAGCCGAGCACTCTCTCGATATCGCGATGTACAGCTTCTCCGACGCGGGGATCTCGGCCGCGCTCTCCGAGGCCGTTCAGCGTGGCGTCAAGGTGCGCATGGTGTTCGAGACCGCGAACGCCGACCGCAAGCTCTCGACGTCGGGGATGACGACGTCCAAGAGCGGGAAGCTCGAGGCGGCAGGCGTCGACGTTCGTTGGGTCAACAAGATCATGCACCACAAGTACATGATCGTAGACGGGCCGCGTGACGACGCCTCGCGCGCAGCGACGGCGACGGTCGTGAGCGGGAGCGGCAACTGGTCGAGCGGCGCCGCCACCAAGTACGACGAGAACACGCTCTTTCTCACGGCCTATCCCGAGCTCACGATGCGCATGCAGCGCGAGTTCAACCTCATGTGGGACCACTCGAAGGACTTCGCGACGCAGACCGTGCTGCCCTTCGAGCCGTCGACGTTCACCGTCACCGACGAGGCCTTCGCCGAGGACCCGGGCATCCACGCCTTTTTCACGAGCGACAACTTCAGCGTCAACGGCACGACGTTCACCGTGACGGGCGAGAACACCGTCGCCGACGAGCTCGTGCGCGCCATCGGTGCAGCCGAAGAGCGCATCCACATCGCGTCGGGGCACCTCCGGTCGCGGCCGGTCTCGGAGGCGCTCATGCAGAAGCGCGCCGAAGACCCCGAGATCGACATCCAGGTCTACCTCGACGGGCAGGAGTACATCTCCGACAGCACCAACGAGACCCAGATCGCCGAGCGCGAGGCGTGCTTGGCCGCCGCCACCACCGAGAGCAAGAAGCGCAACTGTCTCGACAAGTCGTTCCTGTACGGCCGCGAGGTGGAGAAGGCCGGGATCGACGTGCGCTACAAGTACTACGCGTACCGCTGGGACGCCGGCTACGCCGCCCAGATGCACAACAAGGTGCTCATCATCGACGACGCGCTCTACACGGGTAGCTACAACCTCAGCGACAACGCCGAGCACAACACGTTCGAGAACGTGCTGCTCTTCAAGGGCCCCGAGTTCAAGGATCTGGTCGACACCTACGAGGAGAAGTTCCAGGAGCTGCGCGAGCAGGGCGAGGGCCTCTTGCCGGGGCTGCGGCAGCAGATCGACACCCAGACCACGATCCCGATCGTCTTCCCGGCGATGGCGTTGACCTGGGCCGAGGTCCGCGACCTCAAGTCGCTCATCGCGGCGGAGTGTCCGGCGGTGAACTCGGCGCCGTTCCGCGAAGCGCCGACGGCGCACCAGACCTGCACGAAGTGAGGCGGCCCGCCTCTCACGGCGGAACTTTCGCCCGAGGACGGAATCGTCGTCTCCCGGGGGAAAAAGTGGGGCGCCGACGGGTGAACGTGAGCCCGCACAATGCAACAATGAGGTGACGTGAAGCTCGGCGTGGTCCTTCGGTCGGTGGCGGTGCTCCTCGCGGCGCCGCTCCTCGCGCTGCCCGCGGGCGGTGCCGAGGACGCCGTGCCCCCACCGCCGGCCCGCGCGCTCGTGACGCCGCCGCCCATGCTCGTTCCGGAGACCGCGCCCGAGCCCCTGGCGCAGCCGCCGCGCGCCGTCGCGCTCGATGTGCGCGTCGACTGCGCGCACGACGGCTGCGTCGTCGTCCACGGCCTCGACGTTCGCGTCGTCGGTCCGTAGCGCGCGCTCGCTCAGCGTTTGGTGCGAAGGCGAGCGAGCGACTCGAGGAGGAGCTGCGCGCCGGTGAGGGCGGGTGCGGCGCTGGGGCGCGACAGAGGCGCCTCGGCTGGCGCCTTGCCACCCGCCGCGACCCATTCGCCGGCCCGCCGGGCCTCGTCGTCGTCGAACCACGTGCCGTGGTGAAGACAGACGTCGACGATGACGCCGGAGCGCTTCATGAAGTTCTGTCGGTTCATGGTTCGCGCGCACCGCGGGCAGGCGAGGTAGCGGAACGCAGGCTCGTAGGCGCCTTTGCCGGTCGCGGTATCGGTAGACGACTGCCGCGCGGGCGCTCGGTACGAAGCGACGCCGCCGAGCGCGGCGCTCTCGGCGAGCACGCCCTCGATCGCTTCACGAAAAACGAAGAGGCCGCGGCACCCCGCGCACCCGAGCCCCGTGCCCCCTGCCGTCGCGGTCAGGGCACCGCCGCAGCGAGGGCAGGGCGACGCGGGCTCCGGAGGCGTGGTGGTCACGCGGCGATGGTACGGGACGGACGCCGCTCGGCGCCACGATGTGCTAAGCCCGCCGCCCATGGCGCCTCCGGTATGCGAGCTCTTGATCGTGCGCGAGGTCCGGGTCATCGATCCGCGCGTCGGGCGCGACGAGATCGCGGACGTCGTGGTCGAGGGCGGCGTTCTTCGCGCCGTGGGGGTGGGTGCGGGACGAGAGCCGGCGCGGTCCGAACGGGCCCGCGTCGTCGACGGCAAGGGTATGTGGATGCTCCCGGCGTTCGTCGACCTGCACGCCCACCTGCGGGAGCCGGGCGAAGAGTACAAGGAGGACATCGCGAGCGGCCTCCGCGCGGCCGCCCGTGGCGGGTTCGCGCACGTGTGCGCGATGCCCAACACGAAGCCCGTGAACGACCGGCGCGCCGTGACCGAGGCCATCGTCGCACGCGCGCGTGAGGTCGGCGGCCCCGCGCTCCACCCGATCGGCGCGATCACGATCGGCCAGAAGGGCGCCGAGCTCACCGAGATGGCCGACCTGCGCGACGCTGGCGCGGTCGCGGTGAGCGACGACGGGGTCTGCGTGATGAACGCGGCCGTCATGCGTCGCGCCCTCGAGTACGCCCGCACCTTCGATCTGCCCGTCATTCAGCACGCCGAGGATCACCACCTGACCGAGGGGGCTCAGATGCACGAGGGCGCCACGTCGACGCGGCTCGGCCTGCGCGGCTGGCCGCGCGTCGCCGAAGACGTGATCGTCGCGCGCGACGTCCTGCTCGCCGAGGCCACCGGGGGCCGCTACCACGTGGCCCACGTGTCGTCCCTCGGCGCGGTGCGCATCCTGAGAGAGGCGAAGGCGCGGGGCCTCGCCGTCACCGCCGAGGTGACCCCCCACCACCTGCTCCTCACGGACGAGGCGGTGATCGGCTACGACACCGCTTGCAAGGTCAACCCTCCGCTGCGCGAGCCTGCCGACGTCGAGGCCTTGCGCGCCGCGCTCGCCGACGGGACCATCGACGCCATCGCGACCGACCACGCGCCGCACTCGTCGCTGGAGAAAGACTGCGAGTTCGCCGAGGCTCGCCCCGGCATGCTCGGCCTCGAGCTCGTGGTGCCGGTGCTGCTCGAGCTGGTGAAACAAGGCGCGCTGCCGCTCGCGCGGTTCGCCGATGCGCTCTCCACCGCGCCGTCGCGCATCGTTTCCATCGACGGGCCGCGCCTCGCCGCGGGCGCTCGCGCCGAGGTCGTGCTCATCGATCCGGACAAGACCTTCGTCGTGAAGGACCTGGCGTCGAAGAGCAAGAACACGCCGTTCTGGGGCCGCTCGTACACGGGCGCCGTCGTCATGACCATGGCCGGCGGCGCGATCGTGTACGACGGGCTCGCCCCCGCTTGACGGGCGGCGCGGCTCTACGTTCCATCCGAGGCATGAGCGAACAGAAGCTGGGGCGAGACGTGTTCCTCGCGCTTGCGGCGGTGGGTTGGGCCGACGGCAAGCTCGACGAAGAAGAGGCCGACGCGATCGTCAGGACCGCGGTCGAAGAGGGCCTGTCGATGGAGGAGGTCGAGGAGATCGACGCCGCCACCAAGACAGCCACCGACATCGGCAAGATCGATCGGAGCAACATGTCCAAGGCCGATCGCCTCTTCGTCTACGCCGTCGCGGCGTGGATGACGCGCCTCGACGGCGTCGAGGCCGATGAAGAAAAGGCGGCCCTGGATCGGCTCGGGACCGCGCTGCGCATCCCCGACCGGCCCCGCGTGCACGCCGACGAGATCGCCCGCGAGATCGCTGCTCTGCCCGAGGGCGACCGGCCGCACCGCTACGACCTGCCGGGCCTGCGA
>CALKVR010000439.1 GCA_938004815.1 uncultured Polyangiaceae bacterium
GTCGTGATCCGCGCAAAGGGCGGGTTCGAAGAGGTCTCGCTCGAGACCGGCGCCGAGGCCTTCATTACGAATCTGTCAGTACATGACGCCGCCGGCGCGCCGGCCGCGTTCGTGCTCGACGGCCAGACCGTGCGCATCCCTGCCTGCGCGGCCGCCTGCACCATCCGCTATCGCTTGCCCCTCGGGCTGGTAGCCGACGCGTTCGACAACCCCGAGTTCGCGGGGCGCGTGGGCGACGTGGTCTTCGCGCCGCCGACGACGTGGCTCCTTCACCCCCTCGGCAAGCCCGACGGTCGCTTCGAGCTGAACGTCCGCGTCCCCGAGGGCGTCGACCACGTGAGCGGGCTCTCGCAGGACGCCCCATCGCGCTTCAGCGCCGACCTGGCCGACCTGCCCCAGGCTCCCTACGCCGCCTTCGGTACGCTCCGCCGGCGACCGATCGAGGTCGGGGGCCGCACCGTCGACCTCGCCATCGCGGGGCTCACGCCCGCGCTCGGCGACGAGGCCATCGAGGACTGGGTCCGCGCCGCGGCCACCAACGTGGAGAGCTACCTCGGCCGGTTCCCCGTCGAGCGTGCCGCCGTCTTCGTCATCGTCAAGCCGGGCGAGGGCGTCGGCCACGGCACCGCGCTCGGCAACGGCGGCTCGTCGATCCTCGTGCGCGTCGGCGTCGACACCAAGCCCGAGGGCTTCGCGAACGATTGGATCATGACGCACGAGATCGTCCACCTCTCGATGCCGGGCCTCCACGCGCGCCACAACTGGATGGAGGAGGGGCTCGCCACCTACGTCGAGCCGCTCGCGCGCGCGAAGCGGGGGGTCATCTCTCCCGAGCAGCTCTGGTCCGAGTGGTACTACGACATGCGCCAGGGCCTGCCCGCCGCGACCGACGGCGGGCTCGACGGCACCTCGAGCTGGGGTCGCACCTACTGGGGCGGCGCCATCTTCTGGCTCGTCGCCGAGCTCGAGATCCGCGACAAGACCAAGGGCCGATACTCTCTGCGTGATTGCCTGCGCACGGTGATGGACGCGGGCGGCAACATCGCCGTCCGCTGGTCGGCCGCGCGGTTCGTCGACGCTTGCGACGCCGCCCTGCCCGAGCCCATCGTGCGGCCGCTCTACGAGCGCCACGCGCGGGAGGCCGTCGACGTCGATCTCGACGCCATCTTCGCCCGCCTCGGCGTGCGCCGCGCGCGTGCCGGCGTGGAGCTCGACGACGACGCCCCGGCGGCAGGCCTCCGGCGCGCGATCACCGACGCCGAAGAGCGGGTCGCCCTCACCGAGCGCTGAAACGACCGACCCCCCTCACCGCGAGGTGAAGGGGGCCGCGTGAAACGGGAGAGTCGGCGCCGCCGGGGTCGGCGGCGCCTGCCCTCGAGCGAGCGATCAGTCGTAGATGCCCTGCATGCTCGCGTCGGCCATACGGAAGTCGCGCATCGCCTGGCGCATGAACGCCGGGACCGACTCGTAGCTCTGGAGCTCGAGGCAGGCGCGGTTCGCGGCGCAGGTGCAGCCCGCGTTGTTGTTGCCGTTGCACCCGCTCGTGGCGCCGATGCCTGGGTCGAAGAGCACGGTGGGCTTGCCGTCGGTGATGACGGGCTCGCACCAGCGCGCACCGCTGGTCGGGTGGATGACCTCGTTGCACTCGTACGCAGCGAACATGAGCTCGTTGGCGTACTCGAGGATGCGCGCGCCCACGCCGCGCTGCACCGGCTTGCCGAAGATCGTCTCGGTGCCGTAGGTGCGCGCGATGTAGACGCGCCCCTCGGGCAGGTGGAGCTCGATGCGGTTCTCGAAGCCGGGGTCGTTGTCGGCCCCGAGCTCCCAGAGCCCCATGAGGTTGACCCAGTTCGTCTTCGAGTTCTCGGGCAAGTAGAGGAGCGTCTGGGCGATGAGCCACTTGTACTCCTCCCACTCGACCTGGGGATCGATGGCGACCGTCTCGGCCGGGGCGTTGGGGTTCAACGGGTGCGGCGTGAACACGCCCTGGTTGTCGACCTCACACACGTTGCCCGTCGGGCAGCCGTACGAGGAGCAGACGATCTGGTTCGAGCCGGGGAAGCAGACCTCGGGGTCGGGCGTCCACCAGCTGACCCAGCCGATGCCGCCGACCGGGTAGAGGTCGCTGTCGACGAGCGGCTGCCCGCCCGTCGACGCGACGCGCGCGCCCTTGAGGAAGGCGTCGCCCGTGAGCTGGTTGGCGAGGAAGCGGCGGTAGCCGTCCGGGAACAGATCGGCCATCGAGACCGAGCGGTAGCGCGGATCGGTGAAGTCGGTGAGCGAATCGGAGATGAAGTTGTCGACCGACTCGGTGAGCAGGTACGGCGCGAACACCTTGTCGTAGTAGGAGCCGACGTTGTTGGTGTAGTCGCGGTCGAACTCCCCCTCGCCCGAGCCGAGCGCGTTCTCGACCAGCTTGCCGCCGATCGCGATGTTGCCGAAGTAGCCGGTCGCGCCGTCGTACACGGCCATGTTCGGCGTGCCTGGGTCGGCGAGGAACGACGAGTCGAGCGAGCGCAGCACGGGGAACTGCGCATCGTTCGAGGCCGGGAAATAATGAAGCCCCGTCTGTGGCCGCACGAACTGGCGCGAAAAGTGGTCGAACGCGATCCCCGAGGCGAGAATGTTGTTCTTGTAGAAGAGGTTCGCGTAGAGCGCCCAGTTGGCGTCGTAGTTCTCGCCGAGCTCCTCGAGCAGGTCGCGGAAAATGTTGGCGATGAGGCCGAGACCCTTGGCGCCGTCGCGCATCTTCTCGTTGTAGCGGCCGAGGATGCGCTGCGACTGGCTGCGAACGCTGAAGCTCGAGCGCGACCGGCGGTAGTTGTCGAAGATGTGGCGGATCTCTTGCTCGGAGATGAGGTAGTTGAAGAGCTCGTACGCGTCGGCGCCGTTGTCGTGGCGGTAGACGGCGAGGTTGCCGAGATCGGCCCAGCCGTCGGTCGCGAACCCGTAAGGCGCACGGATGCGGTTCGAGCGGCTGTCGAACGCCTTGGAGTTCACGTCGTAGAAGCCGGCGCCATCCGCCTCCTCGGCGGTGGCGACGCGCATCTGGTCGTACTGGACGTAGTCGACCTCGGGCTGCTTGCAGCGCGACGTGTTGCCGTCGACGGTGACGATGAGCGCGTCGACGAGCGGATCGAACGCGCCGTCCTTGGCGTCGTTCCAGTTCTTGGGCTTGAAGTCGTTGCCCTGCACGTTGGCGCACGTCTCGGGCCGGATGAGCTCGAGCTGCTCCTGGTACTTCGTGTAGTGGACGCCGTTCTCGCCCGTACGGTCGACGTAGTCGTAGCCGAGGATGCCGCCGAAGTTGCCGGTGACGTTGAGGAGCGGCTTCGTGTAGTTCGAGTCGTTGTTGAACTTGTAGTCGTTGTAGACGCTCATCACGTCGCCGTAGAAAAAGCGCGCGGCGGCGAAGTCGTAGATGCCCAGACCAATGAGGTCTTGGGTGAGCTCACCCGGGTAGTCCATGACGCTCGAGTGGCTGAACATCCAGATGAGGTTGTCCTGCTCCTCTTGCGTGGGCGGGTCGAAGTAGCGCGGGCCGATGCACTCGGCGCCCGTCTCGGAGACGTCCGCGCACTCCTCGGTGACCTTGCCGTTGCTGGTGCGGAGCTGCCAGTACTGCGGGCGGTACGCGTAGGCGAACGACGAGCTGACGAAGTTGTGGCGCAGGGCGATCGAGTGCCCCATCTCGTGCGACATGACGGCGTACTGGAACTTGGTCGCCAGGTACTTGCGCATCTTCTCGGCGCGCTCGAGCTGGACCTTCTTGTCGTCGCCGGCGTTGAACTTGCCGAACTTGCGCTCCATGATCTTCGTCAGGTACGCCATCGAGTTCGGCGCGGGCGCCATGATGTGATCCGACGAGAGGATGCACGAGCCGCGGGCCGCCAAGCCCAGCTCGCGCGCCTCGCGGAGATCACGCCAGATCGTGGGGTTGAGGCTGCGGAGGACGGAGGCCGAGCCGAGCAAGGGGCTCGTGCCCATCTGCCCCGCCGCGAGCTCGCTGCCCGCTTGGGCGATCTCGGCCTTGTTGAAGCCGGCGAGCTGCATCATCCCCTGGGTGATGAGCGCGGCCTCGGTGTCGGTACCCTGAGCCGCGATGCGGCGCGACTCGACGAAAGGCCGGTTGTAAGACTGCGCGGTCGAGCTCGACTTGACCGACGCGATCAGCTTGGTCGCCTTGTCCTTGATCGCGCGCGCCTTGATCGGATCGATGGCGCCAATTACCCGCGGATCGTCGAGGGCGCGGGCGTCGACGAGCGGCTCGCCATTCTGGATGCTGCGGCCGTCGACGGCGCCGATGGTGCGCTGGTTCAACGTGGCGCGGTCCATCGTGCCGAGCGCGCCCTTGCCGCTGGCCGCGTCGGCGGCCGAGGCCCAGTCGCGGACGTACTGGCCGTTCGTGATCTCTTCGGTCGGGATCTCGCCCGCGATGTAGCGCAGCGTGTCGACGAGGCCCTGCGAGGCGAGGTCGTTGACGTGGGCCCAGACGTTCGAGCTCGAGTTGATCTTCTCGCCCGTCCGCGGGTCGTCGGCGTCGGCCATGATGCCCCACGGCGACGGCGTCTGCGGGTTGTCGATGACGTTGACCTGGTGGAAGCGCAGATCGCCGAGGCGAACCGAGAAGCCGTTGTCGCAGGTGCGGAGCAGCTCCTCATCGACCTGGCCCGGCTTGTCGAACCGGTTCTCGAACTGCTCGTGGCACATCTCGGCCGTCACGCCGGCGGGCAGCACCGCGCGCGTGTCGCGGACGCGGTCCTCGGCGGGCATGAACCGCTGGTGGTCGGCCTGGCAGAGCGGCGAGTCACCCGCCTCGACCGGGCTGTGACAGAGCGTCACCATCTCGTCGAGCTTGGCGATCGCGATGACGCCGGCCGAGTACTTGCGGAGCGAGCCGATCGCGTCGGCCTGCGCCTTGCAGTACTCGAGGCGCGACGGCGACCACGGCGGCGAGCCGCCGTCGTCTTGCGCCCAGACCCCGAGGCCCTTGCGGCAATCGTCGACCTCTTTCGCGAGGGAGATCGCGTCCTCGTTCTCTTCTTGCTGGCCGCGGTACATCGGAAACTGCGCCAGGCACGCGTCGGGGGTGGCGCCGACGCCGATGCAGTCGCTGTACTTCGCGGTCTGCACGGCGGTGCGCATCGCCACGTCCCACTCGTGGGCGGCGAGCTCGCTGCCCTCCCAGTAGAACGGGGTCGAGCCCTTGGAGTAGTGCCAGACGAGCGGCTTCTCTTTGCGGGCGTAGTAGGGGAGGGTGCACTTTTGCTCGAGCTTGTCGCAGCGCGAGCCGAAGCCGAACACCGGCGAGACGGCGTTGCACTCGTCGTCGGTGCCGTCGGCGTTCTCGTCGCGCGTCGGCTCTTTACCGATGGGCGTCTTGTCGGTGTAGCAAGCGACCTCACACTTGCCGGGGAACTTCGCGCTCTCGGTCCACCCCTCGGCGCAGCCGGCGGCCGCGTCGGTGCTGGTGTCGTCGGTGTAGGCGTGGTGCCACTCCCAGATGTTGAAGCGGGCCGCGAGGCGGTGCCACCGGTTGTCGGTGATGCCGTAGTTGCGCGCGTAGCCGAAGCGCTCGCCGTAGAACGCGCCGAAGGCCGCGAAGCGGTTGCCGTCGATGTCGAGCGGCTGGTAGTCGCTCGCCTCGGCGCGGCGGAAGCTCATGCGCAGCGTGATCTCGATCGGGTTGCAGTTACCGAACGGGTAGCTGCCGCCGAAGATGTCGTTCGGCAGGTAGCAGGCGGGGAACGACTCGATGCCCCAGCCGAGGTGTGACAGGTCGACGAGGCCGGGCGTCGCGAACGCCTTGGTCGTGACGTCGAAGTAGCCCTCGTTCGTCGCGAAGAGCGGCGCGTCGGGGTGCTTGGGGTCGTTGACGTAGTACGAGAGCGGCTCGTACGAGAGGCTGCCGTACACGCCGATCAGCGAGAGGGGGTCGAAGTCGTACGCGTCGGTGTGCAGGTTGCGCGACCAGTCGACGCGGAAGTACTCGCGCTGGTTCCAGGCGCGGTCCGACGTGTTCTCGACGATGACGTTCGTCTCCTCACCCGTCGAGGGGTTGTAGTCGCGGCGGATGTCGAAGTGCGTGAGGATCGGGAACGCGTACGCCACCGTGCCGTCGATGCTCGAGGGGCCGTCGCCCTCGCTGTCGGCGTCGATGATGCGGTTGTAGACGATGCGCCCGATGAGGAGGTCCTCGGTCACCTCCCACTTGATCACGCTGACGGGCTGCGCGTACGTCGACGTGAAGAGGCCGTCTTGGGCGGCGCCGTAGCCGACGTCGGTGATGACCGCGCGCGCGTAGAACGCGGGGTCGTCGGCGGTGTCGACGAAGTCTTCACCCACGAAGAACGACTTGGCGAGCGCGTTCGGCTGCACGCGGTTGATCGGCTCGCGCTCTTCTGCGCAGCCCGAAGCCACGGCGGCGAGCGACAGCGCGAGCGCCAGGGCAGAACGTCGCACCATACCCTTGCCCTTCAGATGACTCATCGAAGCATCCTCCTCGACATCACACGAACGACCCCCGACGCGCTCGCTGGCGAACCACGAGGCTCCGGGGAAGGAACCACGAGACGTAGGGCTCTACATCCGTGCGGCGCGGGCCGCTAGTCGGACACAGGTTTTTTTGGGAATAAACGCGACTCGAGAGAGGCCCGCACCGAGGCTCGCGAGCGACAGGCTCGCCGCGCCTGGCGAGCCTCTGATAACTTCTTAACGCTGGAGGTCTCCTTTTATGCAGCGTTCGCCGCTCGTTCCTCTCCTCGGGCTCGTCATGATCGCCTGCGGCGACCCCGAGCTCGTCGTCGGATCCGGCGACGGCGGCGGCGGCGCCTCGAGCACGGCGAGCACCGGGACCGAAGGCACCGGGGCCGGGTTCCAGCAGTCGTCGGCGGGCGGGATGGGCCAGGGCGGCGAAGGCGGCGAGGCACCGGGGCCGGCGTGCGGCGACGCCAAGATCGACCCCGGCGAGGCGTGCGACGACGGCAACGCGATGTCGGGCGACGGCTGCACCGGCCTCTGCGACGCGATCGAGGCCAACTTCGCCTGCCCCGTCCCCGGCATGCCGTGCGTCTCGACCGTCGTCTGCGGCGACGCCAAGATCACCGGCCTCGAGACATGCGATGACGGAAACGTCATCGCCATGGATGGGTGCTCGGACACCTGCCAGCTCGAGCCCGGCTGGCTCTGCCCCGACCTCGGCGCGGCCTGCGTGGCGGCGCAGTGCGGCGACTCGATCGTCGCCGGCGCCGAGGACTGCGACGACGGCAACCCGCTCCCGGGTGACGGCTGCTCCGACCTCTGCCAGCTCGAGCCCGGCTTCAAATGCGAGGTCCCCGGGCAGCCATGCGTACCGACCGTCTGCGGCGACGGCATCCCCGAGGGCACCGAGCAGTGCGACGACGGCAACAACGACATGGGCGACGGTTGCGTCCCCATCAGCTGCACCATCGAGCCCGACTGCACGATGAGCCCGATGTCCCCGTGCACCACGACCTGCGGCGACGGCATCAAGCTGCCCAACGACCCGACCGAGCAGTGCGAGGACGGCAACACCCAGGCCGGCGACGGATGCTCACCGACCTGTCAGGTCGAGCCGGGCTACGTCTGCACGCCCGTCAGCACCGTACCCACCGAGCTCGTGCTGCCCATCGTGCTCCGCGACTTCAGCGTGAGCCACCCCGACATGCAGTACGTCATCGGCGTCGACACCGGGATCGTCGAGAACCTCCTCGGCCTCGACCAAAAGCCGGTCTACGCGAGCGCGGGCGTCACCCCCACCACCAACGGGCAGGCCGCCTTCGACCAGTGGTACCGCGACGTCTCCGGCACCAACGTCACCGTGCTCCAGACCATCACGCTCGGCCAGCTGCCGGGCGGCGAGTACCAGTTCAACGACGGGTCGTTCTTTCCCCTCGACGGGCTCGGCTTCGGCAACGAAGGCAACTCGCAGAACTTCCACTTCACGAGCGAGGTCCGCTACTGGTTCGAGTACCAGGGCACAGAGATCCGCGAGCTCACCGGCG
>CALKVR010000440.1 GCA_938004815.1 uncultured Polyangiaceae bacterium
GCTGCGGCGTCTGGGGCTGCGGCGTCTGGGGCTGCGGCGTCTGGGGCTGCGGCGTTTGGGGCTGCGGTGTCGCCGGAGCAGGCGCGGACGGCGCCGCCGAAGGAGGCGACGGGAAGCTGACCGCCGGAGCTTGGTGCACGCCGTCACCGCGCGCCGGCTGCGCCGTGGCCATCGGCGGCGTTGGCGTCGGCGCGCCTTGCCCCAGCGCCGACGCCTGGGTCGCCGCGAGCGGATGCTCGCGGACGATGGGGATCGGCTGCGTCTTGTTGAGGGGCAGCGCCGGCGCGTCGAACGAGACGGGCGGGGGGGTCGGATGCCGTTGAGGCGCGAAGTGTTGGATGCCCGCCGGCTGGGTGGACGCCGTGGCCGAGACGGGTGGATGCGTGGGCGGCCGCGGCGCGGGTGTGTGCTGCGCAGCGGCCGGAGCGGGCGCGACCTGCGGCAAGCCTGGGAGCGTCCGCTCTTGCGTCTCTTCGTCGAGCAGCTCGTCCGGCTCGATGAGCTCGGCGAGCGGCGGCGGCTTCGGCAGCGCGGGCTTGGCGAGAGCCGGCGCCGGCGTCGAGGGCAGCGCGACCGGTGGCAGCGGCGCCTGCGCACTCGGCGCGACCGACGGCGGAGGGCCCTGGAGCGCGAACAGGGTCTCGAGCTCGATCGCTCGTTTCGCGAGCTCTACGGCGCGCACATCGGCGCCCGCCGAGCCAGCCGCCTCGGCGGCGCGGCGCAACCAGACGAGCGCTTCACGCTTTTCACCACGCCCCCAGAGCGTCGTCGCCGTTTGCAGCCCCCAGACGACGTCCTCGACGTCATCGGGCCTGGTTTCGGGTAGGAGCGAGAGCTCGTCCCCCATGAGGAGGAGACAAGACGTATCACCCCGAGCGGCGACCCGGAAGCTCTAGACTGCGATCCGTTTCTTGAGGACCCGCCGGAACCGAAACGAGCAGGCTTCGGCCTGGGCTCGAACCTCGGCCACGCCGGCTTGGCTCGGCCCCTCACCGGGCATGCGCCGCGCGAGGTACCCGATGAGCGTGAGGCCCGCCGTCCTGGCTTCATCCGGGAGCTCGCACTCGCGAAGCAGGCTCGCGAGCTCGGCGATCAGACGTGTTCGATCACACTCCTCACGCATGCTGCTGGGCTTCTGAAGCATATTCCCGACAAAGTCAAAAGACTCGACGCTCATCAAAACCCGTGGAGCAGGGGACCGGCGGGCCGCGCAAAAGGTGTGCCGTCATGACCCCACCGGCGACCGACCATCTGCAGACCTTTCGGCACGAGTGTGGCCGATGACAAGGGGCGGCGCCCAGAAAATCAGATCGGCTGGACGAGCACTTCGCGATCTTTCGCGCCGTTGGCGGGCCCGACGAGGCCACGCCGCTCCATCGCTTCCACCAATTTGGCGGCCCGGTTGTAGCCGATCCCCAGCTTTCGCTGCAGCCACGAGGTCGAGCAGCGCCGCGTATCCGCGACGATCCTGACGGCCTGGTCGTACATCGGGTCGGCCTCCAGGTCCTCCTCGCCGTCGCCGCCGTCCTCTTCGTCGCGCGGCTTGAGGATCGTCTCGTCGTAGATCGGCGTCCCTTGCGAGCGCAGGTGATCGGTGACCCGCTGCGTCTCTTCTTCAGAAATGAAGGGACACTGCACGCGGCGGACCTCGTTGGTGCCGTTCATCTTCACGAGCATGTCGCCCTTGCCGAGGAGGTGCTCGGCGCCTTGCTCGTCGAGGATGGTCCGACTGTCGACCTTCTGCGAGACGCGGAATGCGACGCGCGTGGGAAAGTTCGCCTTGATCATGCCGGTGATGACGTCCACGCTCGGACGCTGCGTCGCGAGGATGACGTGCATGCCGGCGGCGCGAGCCTTCTGGGCGAGCCGCGCGATGGCGGCCTCGACGTCCTTGCCCTGCTGCATCATCAGGTCGGCGAACTCGTCGACGACGATCACGATCCACGGGAGCTTCTTGGGCAGCTCGGCGTCGGTCCCGTCCTTCGCGGCGGCGACCTCGACCTCGGTGCCGTCGGGCGCGACCGCGGAGACGGTGGCCGGCGGCTTGGGCGGCTTGGCCTCGCCCCGTTCGACGCGCTCGACGTAGCCGTTGTACGTCGTGATGTTCTTGGTGCCTGCGCTCGCGAACATCATGTAGCGGCGCTCCATCTCGTCGACGGCCCACTTGAGCGCGTTGGCCGCCTGCTTCATGTCGGTCACGACCGGCAAGAGCATGTGGGGGATACCGTCGTAAGGCGCGAGCTCGACGACCTTGGGATCGATCATCAGGAGGCGCAGCTCGTCCGGGGTGCGCCGGTAGAGGAGGCTCACGAGGATGACGTTGAGACCGACGCTCTTGCCGGCGCCGGTCGCGCCCGCGACGATCACGTGCGGCATCGAGGCGAGATCGGCGAAGTAGGGCGCGCCCACGATGTCGCGACCCATCACGCACGGGAGCGGCGCCTTCATCTCGCAGAAGCGCCGATCCTCGACGAGCTCGCGCATGTTCACGGCCGCGCGCTTGGCGTTCGGGATCTCGAAGCCGATCCGGTTCTTGCCCGGGATGGGCGCGATGATGCGGACCTTGCGCGAGAGACCGAGCGCCAAATCGTCGGCGAGGCTCGCGACCTTGGACACCTTGGTGCCGGCGGCGGGCGACACCTCGAACGTGGTCACGGTGGGGCCGGGGTGAATCTCCTCGACCCGCCCGCTCACGCCGTAGTCGGCGAGCGTCTTTTCCAGGAGCGCGGCCGTCTGCTTGAGCTGCTCCTCGTTGACGACGATCGCGCCGCCCTCGGGCGGCTCGAGCATCTCGAACGCGGGGAGCTTGAAGCCCTCCCGGGCGCGGGCCGCCGATTTGCCGGCCTTTTCCACGCTCCGCGCCGCCGAAGTATCGACGATCGTGATCCCCGGCTCGGCCTTCTTCGGGCCCCCTCTCGGCTTGGGCGGGGCGGCCGGAGGGAGGGGCTCGACCGGCATGATGGGCGACGGCGTCTCGACGTCGTCGGGGTCGGGCGCCTTGGACGCTCGCTTCACCGGCACCGCGCGCGTGTGCACCTTGACCGGCGGCGGCGCCGGCGTCACCGTCGAAGATACAATGACGTCGCCGTCATTGTCATCGGCTACGGGCGCGACCGGCTCCTCGGGCGGGTCGTCGTCGCTCAGGGCGGCCACGATCGCGTCGGTCTCGGGCGCGTGAATGGCGGGGTTCTCGGGCTCGGCCAGGGCCTCGCGGTCGAGCTTGCGCGCCTGCTCCCAGGCCGCAGCCAGCTTCTTGGCGCCCTCGGCGCCGCGCTCGCGGGCGACGTTGCCGAGCGCGATCGTCTTGCGCGCGCCCTCGATGAACGAGAACGACGCCCGCCCGACCAGGATGAGCGCGACCACCGTGAGCCCGATGATGAACGACCCGATCGCGCTGAAGAGCGCGCGCATGAGCTCGCCCGCGTGCTCGCCGACGAGGCCGCCGAGGGGCATCGCGCCGAAGGCGGTGGCGTCGGCCATCGCCACGTGGACGAGCGCCGCGCAGATCGTGACGATCGTGATGTCGCCGAAGAACCGCGTGGCCCAGCTGCGCGCCGACCGCGGGCGCGCCTCCGCGTCGGCCACGAGCGCGAGGCCGATCGCGGCCAGCTCGAGGGGGACGATCCACGAGGCGATGCCGACCGCGGTGACGAGGATTTCGGAGAACGACGCGCCGACCGGCCCCACCCAATCGGCCCCGTGCACGTCGGCGTCCGCCGGGTCGGCCTGAAACGACAAGAGCGCGAGCGCCATGTAGAGCGCAGCCGCGAGGAACACCACCGCCGCGCTCTCCCGAGCGAACGAGTGCGCCATGCGCCCGAACGAGCGCGGCTCCTCGACCGGATGGCGACGACTGGCCTGCGCCGTCCCGGTGGACACCGAGGACGGGGGCCTGGCTGAGAAGAACGGGATCCTCATCGACCCGCGGTCGGCCCTGCTTACGTCGGAGCCACGGGTCACGGCCAACTTCCGCGCACCCGCCGCCGCGCCCTGCTACTGGACGCCCAGTCAGGCGCAGGACGATGAAAATTCTTTGGTGATCCGGCCCTGGCAAGTACGATGCTTCTCCCCGGGGACGAACGAGATTCGATGCGAACGAATGGCACGGTTGGGCGGCTGAAAGCTTGGCTCTACGCATCCTTGGTCGTCGCGGCCGCCGCGCCTGCGGTGGGCGGTTGTCGCATCGACGAGAACTACGTCCACAAGAAAGAGGGCACCCAGCAGGGCCCCGAGAAGCTGCGGGCCGTCCTCCTCGCCCCGAAGTACGACACCGCCCTCCGTACCGAGGCTGCGCTGTCGCTCGTTCGGATGAAGCCGCGCGGCGGCCGAACGGTCGGTATCGAGGTGCTGGTCGAGACGCTCGCCGAGATCCCGCCCGACGAGCGCGCCCCGATCCTCGCGGGCTTCGTGCCCGCCGTGATCGCCGAGCTGAAAAAGCCGCCGCCGGTCGTCCAGGCCGGGCAAGCAGCCGCGCCCGACCCGTCTTTTGCTTTCAAAGACGCGTCGTACGCGATCTTGACCTTCGACAAGCAGGTCCTGCTCGCCGACGAGACGCTGAAGCAGAACTTGCGCGCCGCCCTCATCGAGTGGGCGATGGCCGATTTCGAGCGCCGCCTCGAGAACCGGACGCAGACGTACGGCATGGAGCAGCTGCTCCGCTACCTGGGCGCCGACTCGGTGGTCGGCCTGCCCAAGCTGATCAACCGTGACTCGCGTAACCTCGAGAAGATCTCGGGGCTCATCGCCGACCTGGGCAACGACGAGACGAAAGAGGCGGCGTCGACCGCGCTCGTCGACATCGCGAAGTACGTCATCTCGGACGAGTGGGTGAAGGTGAAGACCCCCCAGCTCGAAGAGGCGAACAAGCGCTCGAAGCTCGAGCCCACCCCCGACCAGTTCAAGGCCCAGCTCGAGCAGTACCAGGACGAAGAGCTCATGCGCGTCATGGGCACCTTGAAGCGCGTCGGTGGCCGCGCCGCCGTCGACTTCGCGCTCGATTTCGCGGGCGAGGCCAAGCACAAGAAAGAGCGTCGCGCCGCCGCCCTCGCCGCGGTCGAGCTCCGCCTCGACCCCCAGAAGGAAGAGGACATGAAGCGCATCTTCGCGATCGCGCTCTCCGATTCCCCGCCCGAAGTGCTCGATCTCGCGTTCCGCCGCATCGGCGAGATGCCGCGCGACAAGGTCGTCGACCGCCTCTACGAGGCGATGAAGAGCGACAAATGGAAGGTGCGGCGCGCCGCCGGCACCATCGTCCTCAAGATGAGCACGCTGAAGCACCTCGGCGAGTTCATGGGCAAGCTCCCCGAGAAGGACGCCAAAGGCTTCTCCATGGGGGAGGCGACCACGTACGGTTCGTGGATGGGCGACCTCAAAGAGGGGAAGCCGAACGACGAGCTGAAAAAGTATCTCGGCCCCGACCAGGGCGCGGCCGTCCGCACGACCGCGCTCGGCTTCTACCTCATCAACGGCACCCCCGACGATATCGCCACCGTGTCGGCGTACGAGGGTGACAGCGCGCCGGTGCCCGCCGAGTGCAAGTTCGCCTGCTACGTCCCGAAGGACCCGGCGAAGCCCGATGACAAAGAGCTGAAGGACATCAAGACGATCGGTGAGTTCGTCAAGCTGTGCGTCGTGCCGGGCATCAAGGATCGCGAAGAAGCGAAGAAGGCCGCCGAGAAGAAGGCCGCTGAAGGCGAGAAGAAGTGAGCGTCCACCATGAGCGCTGATCCGAACAAGAAGAGCGCACGAACCTTCCAGTGCCGCGACGTCCTCTGGGAGACGTTCGAGCAGATGGCGCGCGAGCTCGAGTGCTCCATCGACTACCTCATCAACGAGTCGATGAAGCAGTACGCGC
>CALKVR010000441.1 GCA_938004815.1 uncultured Polyangiaceae bacterium
GCGAGGCGAATCTCGGCAGCCCGTTCGACTCGCAGCTCCGACACGAGGTCGACGTGGATCTGACGAGCGTGCGCTACCCCGAGGCGGGGGTGATGCTCCACCTCGCGAAGTCGGCCTCGGTCGCGGTCGTGTACCGCGGCGAGACCAAGCTCGATCTCCAGCTCTCGGGCAAGATCGACGCGACCCTCAACGCCGGGTTTCGCGTCCCCATCAGGTACACCCTGCGCGCCCACACCGTGCAAGCGTTCTTGCCGCAGCAGGTGGTGGTCGGCACGAGCTGGCGCCCGATCGACGATCTCAAGGTGAACGCCGACCTGACCTGGGTCGACTGGAGCGCGTACGAGAACCCGACCGCGTACACGTACGCCAAGCTCGAGGCCGACGTGCCGCCCGAGCTGGGCCTCGAGCTCCCGGGTGTCCTCTTGCCGGTCAAGGTGCGTGATCCGGGGTTCGCCGATCGCATCGTGCCCCGCGTGGGCGTCGAGTGGTACGTGCCCGACATCACCGATCCGGATGGCGAGGTCATCGTGCGGGTGCCGCTCCGCGCTGGCTACGTGTACGAGCACACCCCGATCCCCGAGCAGTCGGGGATCACCAACTTCGTCGACGCCGATCGCCACACCCCGTCGTTCGGTGCCGGCGTCGAGGTCGCGCCGCTCGGTCTCTCGCTCGACCTCCACGGCGCGGTGTCGATCCTGCCCCGCCAGCTCACGATCAAGAACCTGCCCACCGACCTCGTCGGCGACTACGAGCAAGAGGGCCAGATGGTGAACGTCGGGGCGACGGTGAAGGGGGTGTTCCGATGAGGCGGGCCCGCGCCCTCGCCGCCGGCGCCGCTCTCTCGATCGGGTGTGCCACGCTCGCCGATGGCGAGGCCGGGCTCGACAACCCGCCGTCCGCGCGCGCGGGCCCGTTCCGGCTGTTTCGTATCGGCGAGATCGGCCAGGAGCGAGCCGCGCCCTACGTCATGGACGAGCAAGACCTGGGGCTGCGCGACGCCTCGGTGATCGACGCCGACGGCGATCCGAAGACCCCGGGGGTCGAGGGCTACTTCGCCGCCGTCGCAGAGGGCGCCCCGCCGGGGAGCCCGCCGTCGAGCATCTTGCGGGTCCTCGCCGCCGACGGGCGAAGCTTCTTCCGCACCTACGAGCCGGTCCTCACCGCCGAGCGCGCCTGGGAGGCGGGCACGATCGGGGCGCCGAGCGCGATGCTCCTCGGTCGCACCCGGCGCCTCTACTACGCCGGCGGGGCGGGGGTCGGCCGGGCCGAGAGCACCGATGGCGCGCCGTTCGCGGCCGGGGATGCGCCCGTTCTCGACGCGGCGGCCGTGCCCTGGGCCGACGGGCCCCCCCGCAGTCCCGGTGTGGCCCGGTTGCCAGATGACAGGTTTGTCATGTTCTTCGAGGCCGACCAGGGCGGGCGGCAGGTGATCGGCTACGCCGAGAGCGCCGACGGCTTGAATTGGACGGCCGACGCGGGCGGCCCGGTGATCGCGCCCGGCCCCCCCGGGGCGCTCGACGAGCGGTTCGTCGGATCACCCCAGCCGGTGGTGGCGACCTCTGCGCAAGGCCGGACCGTCCTCTACGTCTACTACGCGGCGCGAGGGGCGGACGACAAGCAGCTCATCGCGATGGCGGCCTCGTTCCTCGACGGCGACATCGAGCTCGTCCGCAGCGACTCGGCCATGTTCACCCCCACGTCGCGCGTCGACCCTCGTGAGCCGTCGGTGGTGCGCTTCGAGACGTTCACGTTCCTGTACGTCTCGCAGCTCCGGGGGCCGGGGCAGACCGACGTCGTCACGGCCGCGGGCGTCGCGCCCGGGAACCCTTCGCTCCCGCCAGCCCAATGACAGTATGGTGATCCTGTACGCGATCTTCGCCGTGCAGACGCTCGCCTGCCTCGTTGGTTGGCGAGTCGAGTCGGCCCGGGCCAAGGCTTGGCAGCTCGATCCCGACAAGCGCGTGCCCAAGTCGGTGAAGCGCTTCTACGCCGTCGGTGACGGCCCCTGGGTCGTCCTCGGGACGAGCCACGAGACGAGCTTCGAGAAGGTGACCGCCAGCCCCGAGGTGCATGCCGAGGGCTTTTCGCTGCGCGACGACCATGGGACGGTCGTCCAGGTCCCGAAGGGTACGAAGGTCACGATCCGGGCGCTCGACGGGGCGCGGCGCACGCCGCTCGACGCCATCACGTCGGGCGGCGCGGTGAAGCCGCGCTTCACCTTCGAGGTGCCGCCCGACCTGGCGCTCTATACGTTCAACCCCGATGCCAAGCGTGCCATCGGGCCTTACCGGGGCGGGGTCGCGGCGATCCTACGAGCGGACAAGCCGCTCTTCTTGGCGGGAGAGCCGAGCGCCTTGATCGGCACATTGCTCCCCGGCTGTTGGCTGGTCGTCCTGTTCCTCTTCGTGGCAGGCGGCGCGGCGGCGACCGCGCTCGGCGCGACCGCGGTCGGCTGGGTTGCGGCGGGCCTGGCCACGTTTCTGCTCCTTGCCGGCTGGGGTGCGCTACCGGAGCGGCCTCCGGCGTAGGGAGCTGGCGTCTTCGGACGATCCCGTCGCGCTGCCGGCGTTGCGGTCTGCGGTGCGTGCTCACGTACAGGAAGTACGCGCTCCTCGCCCGCGGCTTGGCATCGCTCGGTCTCGTCCGAAGTCCACCAGCTTCCTAGCTCCGTGGCCTTGCAGGGATCGGCACGCCGAGTATCGTCATCCCGACCATGCTCACCCGTCTCAAGGTCGCCGGCTTCAAGAACCTGGCGAGCGTCGACGTCCGCTTCGGTCCCTTCACCTGCATCATGGGTGAAAATGGCGTGGGGAAGTCGAACCTTTTCGACGCGATCGCGTTTCTTGGTGCGCTCGCAGACAAGCCTCTGACCGAAGCGGCCACCGCTGTTCGCGGGTCTGAGGGGCGGCTTGGCGATGTCAGGTCGCTGTTCCAGAGCGCGGGCGGAAACAGGGCAAGTGAGATGTCCTTCGTCGCGGAAATGATCATCCCCAAGCACGGGGAGGACGACCTGGGCTCCTCGGCCGAAGCATCGATGACTTTCCTGCGGTACGAGCTCAATCTGCGGCGCCGCGACGAAGCCTCGTCGTTAGGGCCCCTGGAAGTAACGCTCGAGAAGATGGAGCACATCAACAAGACTGGTGCGGCGCACGAGCTTGGCTTCCCGCATGGCCCCGCCTGGCGGGATTCCGTGATCGATGGCAGGCGGACCGTCCCCTATATCGAGACCGTCTCGGAGGACCGCGGCGCGGTGATCATGACGCGCGCCGACAGCGAAGGGGGAAGGAGTGGCGGCGGTCCTCGTCGACTCCTTGCTGCGAACATGCCTCGCACCGTTCTTTCGACGGCAAACAACGCCGCGGAACATCGGACTCTCGTCCTCGCGAGGAGAGAGATGATGGGGTGGACGCAGTTTCAACTTGAGCCCTCGGCACTCCGCGCTCCCGATCCGTTCAACGCTCCACGAAGGATCGCATCCAACGGCGCACACATGCCGGCATCGCTTTACGCTCTGGCTCAGGACGCGAAGCGCCGTGGAAGAGCCCCCGAGGATGTCTATCAGAGCGTGGCGAATCGCCTCGCCGAGCTCTTCGAGCACGTACGAGGTCTTCGCGTCGACGTGGATGAAAAGCGCGAGCTCTTCTCGATCGTGATGACCGACCTGCAGCATTCGGAGCACCCCGCGAGCTCGCTCTCCGATGGGACGTTACGCTTTCTCGCGCTGGCGATCCTCGAGGCGAGCTCTCACGGGCCCAGTCTATTGTGCCTCGAGGAGCCCGAGAACGGCATCCACCCTGAGCGGATCGAACCGATGATTCAACTGCTCCAAGATCTGGCAGTAGATGTCGAGGAACCGGCTGGGCCGGACAATCCGATGCGACAGGTCATCGTCAACACGCACTCCCCGGTGGTCGTCAACTGCGTGCCGGCTGACACACTCGTGATAGCCGAGGCCCGAGAGCGTACGAGGGATGGAAGAAGGGAGCGCCCGTTGACTCTCGGAGGCGCTCCGGGGGCCTGGCGCAGCGGCGATGCGAGCGCGCAACCGTCGATGGTGCCACTCCTTGCCTACCTGGCGCCGACGGGAATGCGTCCTTCGAGGGGCAGACGAGCCGCGACCCCGACTCGTAGACCGTGATGACGTGAAGCAGCTCGGGTTGTTCTCGTTGCTGTCCGGCGAGGAGACGTGATCGCCGCGCTGCTAGCCGAACTCGGACGGCGGAGATCCACAGCGCCGATATGACGAAGTCGCCTCTGCGGCAGGGGCTCACCGCTACGTTGCAGTTGTGCCCATCCGAATGACCGAGGCCTGGTTGCTGTTCGACGAACCTGCCCTCCGTGCCGCCGCCAGCCGACCCTCGGGGAAGGAACCGTTGTCGCTTCCCAGGCTCCTTCAACTCGAGAACGTCTCCGATCCCAAGAACACGCTCCTGCGCGCGCTCAAGGTCGCGAACGGCGCGACCGGTCGGCGGGCACGGCGGTTCGACGCGACCCGTGCGGTCCACCGCTTGGCGGACTTGGTCGACGATTGGAGCCCGCTTCGTCAGCTCTCCGCCTTTCGACGCTGCGAGAGCGACACGCGCGGCGCCCTTGCCGCGCTAGGGTGCGACGTCACGGGTTCGTGACGCTTCCCTCCACGTTGAACTCAAAGTTGATCCAACGGCCCTTGGCAGCCATCGCGACTGAGGTTCGAATGTCGAACGACTTCTCGCACCACACAGAGGGACCATGACACTGCTTCGCTTTCGTCTCGGGCTACCGGCGCTCGTCGCGCTCGGTGCTTGTGCGACCGAGTCGGCCGAAAACGACGCCGACCTCTCCGAAGAGACGAGCCAGGCGGCGAGCCCGATCGTGAATGGCCAGATCGACACGGGACACCCGGGGGTCGTGGCGCTCACGTACTTGGGTGAAGCGTTCTGCTCGGGCACCCTCGTGACCCCGACCGTCGTCGTGTCGGCCGCGCACTGCATCCACCCGTCGACCGGCCTCGATCCGGGCACGCTGGCGCAGATCTACTTCGGCACCGATACCTCGCAGGGGGGCACGTTCATCGACGTCGTCGAGGCGCAGTACAAGCCCGACTGGTACCTCGACGACCCCGAGGGTGACGACGACGTCGCCGTCCTCCGCCTCGCCGAGCCGGCTCCGGTCGCACCGATCCAGATGGCCGACCTCCCGCCGCCCGGCACGCCGCTCGTCTTGGTGGGGTTCGGGATCACGTCGGCGGGGGGCAGCGGCAGCGGCGTCAAGCGCGTCGGCACCGGCACGGTGGGCGAAATCTACGGCGAGGTGTTCGCCTTGAACGCGGCGCCGTCCATCACTTGCAACGGCGACTCGGGCGGCACCGCGCTCTGGAACGACGGTGGCGTCGAGAAGCTCGTCGGCATCCACACCCGGAGCGACTGCGACGCCTGGTCGCTCGACGAGCGCGTCGACGTGCACCTCGCCGAGTTCATCCAGCCGTTCATCGACGCGGGCGGGTCGTGCGGGCCCGACGGTGCGTGCGCGTCGGGCTGCGGGATGCCCGACCCCGACTGTCCGTGCGCGGGTGATGGCTTCTGCACCGGCGCGTGCACCACCCCAGGGGCCGATCCCGACTGCGACCCCGCGTGCGGCGACGACGGCGTCTGCGCGGCCAACTGCCCCGTCCCCGACCCCGACTGCAGCGAGTGCCAGGCCGATGGCATCTGCGATCCGGCCTGCGCCGCCGATCCCGACTGCTCGTCGAGCAGCAGCAGTGGGTCGGGCGGCAACCCCCCCATCGCATCGGACGACGATGATGGCGACGATGGTGACGATGACCCGTCGGAGCCCATCCGCATCGGTGGCTGCAGCGTAGGCTCGTCGCCCGTTCCCGGAGGCGGCTCGCTCGGGGTCTTGCTCGCGCTCGGGCTCGGCCTTCGCCGCCGCCGGCGTCGCTGAGCCGTCAGCCGCTCATCGCCGCCAGGCGTCGCTCGAGCTCCTTGTGATCGCGCTTGTAGGTCGCGGCGAGATCCGCGGCCATGGGATCGGGGAAGATGTCCTCGTGGCCGTCGACGACGCCGTCCAGGATGCCGCGAGCGACGGCGTCGGGGCTCGTCTTCGGCATGTCGAACGAGCGGACCATGTCGGTGTCGATCGCGCCGGGGAGGGCCGCGTGCACCGCGATACCCTTCTTTCCCAGGTCGCTGCGCAGCGCCTGCGTCATCGAGAAGGCCGCCGCCTTGGACGCCGAGTAGGCGCCGAGCGCCGGCATGTTCGCCATCGAGACGACCGAGAGGACGTTCACGATCGCCGCGGGCCCGCGCGACGCGGCCCGCTCGAGCGCCGGCAAGAAGGCCTTGGTCGCCGCCAGGGTGCCGAACAGATTGGTCGAGAAGTCGGCGGCGATCGCGTCGTCGGAGCTCGTCAACACGCCGTATGAAGCGAGGAGGCCCGCGTTGTTCACGAGCAGCGTCACGTCGGCGGCGGCATCGGCCGCGGCCGCGAGCGACTTGGTGTCGGTGATGTCGACCGAGAGCGGGATGCCCCGCTCGGGGTCGCGCGCCACCAGGGCAGCGAGCTTCGCCTTGTCGCGCGCTCCCGCGTAGACCCGACGAGCGCCCATCTCCAGGCTCGCCACCGCGAGCGAGAGCCCGAGGCCGCGGTTGGCCCCCGTTACCAGCACCACTGCGTCTTTGATCTTCATGCCGTTCACCTCGAGCGCCACTTTGCGGCGCGTGCTCGCTCTCGACCAGACCGGGCGCGCGCAAGTGACCCTTGCAAAGAGATCAACAATCGAACAGAACCAGAGCGATGGATCTCTTCGCCAAGATGGCGACCTTCGTCCGCGTGGTCGACGGCAAGAGCCTCTCGGCGGCCGCGCGGGCGCAACGGATGAGCCTGCCTGCGATCAGCCGCCAGCTCCAGGCGCTCGAGGCCGAGCTGGGCGCCCGGCTCGTCATTCGCTCGACGCGCAAGCTGCACGTCACCGACGCGGGGCGCCGGTGGTACGAGCAGTGCGTCCGCATCCTGCGAGACGTGGAGGCGGCGCGTGACTCGGTCCGGAGCACGACCGCCGTCCGCGGCACGCTCGTGGTCAGCGCGTCGCTCACGTTCGGCTCGGTCTTCATCGTGCCGCGGCTCACCAAGCTGAGCGAGAAGCATCCGCAGCTCGTCGTCGATCTTCGCCTCGAGGACAGGTTCGTCGACCTCGTGGGCGAGGGCGTCGACATGGCGATCCGCGCCGGCTCACCGCCTCCGGACAGCACCGCGTTCGTGGCGCAACCCATCTTCGCGACGAATCGCATCTGCGTGGCCGCGCCGCGGCTCCTCCGCAAGCACGGTGCCATCCGCGAGCCCGAGCAGCTCGCGGCGCGGCCCTGCCTGGTGCAGATCACGCCGGCGGGCTCGATCATCCGCTGGGCCCTCGCGCGTGGCGCCGAGACGCGCGCCGTCACGGTCTCGGGGCCGCTCCGCTCGAACGCGCCGATCGCCTTGCGCGACATGGCCCTCGATGGGGCAGGGGTCGCGTACCTGCCCGAGTGGCTCGTCGAAGACGACATCGCGTCCGGCCGTCTCAAGCGGGTTCTGCCGGCCTGGGCCTCGGCTCCGCTGCCCGCCTGGGCGATCTATCGGGCCGAGCTCAGGGGCGCGCCGCGCGTGCGTGCGTTCTTGGACGCGCTGCCATCACGCGCCCGTGAGCCGGCTCAGGGCCGCAAGCCCAACCGTTCCAGGGCCGCCTCGACGATGGGGTCGTCGTAGGGGCGCCCGCGCTCGGCGAGCGCACCGAGATCGGAGGGCGACAGGCGGTCGAGCACGTCGATGGCGGCGAGGCGGAGGCGACGGTCGCGGCTCGCGAGGAGCGCGCTTTCGGCGAGCTCGAGCGCCGCGCTCTCGTCGACGCGGGCCAAGAGGCGCAGCGCGCGCCCGCGCGCGTGGTCGGGAAGCCCGTCGTCGGCCACGACTCGGCCGAGCTCGTCCGCGCTCGGCGAGAGCGCTCCGAGAACGTAGCCCTCGATGTCCGTTACCCTGTCGCACCAATGGGCCGCCAGCGTGCGCTCGAGGCCCGAGGCCGGATCGCGCGTCGCGGTTCGACGGAGCCGGTAGCCCGATGCCGCCGGCATCGGGGGTGGCGCGCGCAGCGCGGAGACGAGCGGGAGCGGATCACCGGGGAGACCGCCGGCGTCGAGGACGCCGCGGTAGACCGCGCTGCCCTGGACCACCCGCGCCTGGAGCGGCGAGAACGAGCTGCCTCCGTAGGCGATGGGGAACATGACGTTCCCGACATCCGGGCAGTTCTGTGGGTTCATGCTCATGATGTTCGGGCACGTGACGGTGTCGCCGAGCGGATCGAACGCCGCCACCTGGATCTCGGTCGTGTGAAAGAGCCCCGCCATGTGGCCGATCTCGTGAGCGAGGATGCTCGCGTCGTAGTTGGCGTTCCCGGTCGGTGCGTACGCGACCCCGCTCCGCTCGGTGCCGTGCACCATCGGCGCGGCCGGGATCCCCCCCGCGATCCCCAGCGCGGAGACGAACGTGAAGTCGCCGACCACGAATAGGTTCACCGCGGGGGCGGGGCCGATGCCGGCGCTGGACGCGAACATCTGAGTGAGCTCGTCACCGGACTCGATGACGTCGTAGCTCGACGCGAGCGCGTGGAAGGCCACGTTGCCCGTCGTGAGGCCGATGCCCGGCTGCCAGTAGCCTGCGAAGATCTGGTTGATGATCCCCGCCATGTCGGCGGCGTCGACGCCCGAGCCGGGCGCGATGAGCACGTTCACGTCGACCACGCCGCCGTGGAATGCGCCGTCGCTCGTGCGGCGGACGAAGACGGAGCTGGCGGCCGACGTCGGCCCGTCGGCGCCGAGGCGGAGGCGCCAGTCGCCCTCCAGCACCGGCCACGCTTGGTCGAGATCGGACTGGGGGCTCGCCGCGGCGAGGGCGTGCTCGTTGATGAAGAAGGGGTACCCGGTGCCAGGGATTTCGAACATCGTGACGACGCCGGTCGAGTTGGGGGGGCGCAGCTGGGCGACCCCGATCGCGCCGTCGTCGGGCGTCTGCGAGAACGTGGTGAGACCGATGGCGCGATCCGGGATGGGGAAGGTGGTGGTGTCACCGATGTCGGCCGTCCCCAGATCGAGCTCTTGCAAGTGGACGAGCGGGCCCGCCCACGGGTCCTCGCCGCCGGCGCCGCTGCTGCTCGACGAGCCGTCCGCGGTCGACGCGACGCTGGAGCTCACGCTCGACGCGGTGGTACTGCTGGCATCACCGCCGGCGCCCGAGCCCGTCGTGCTCGCCGCCTTGGACGACGACGCGGATCCGCCGCCCGAGCCGGCGTCGTCGCTGCAGGCGGCGAGCGAGAGGACCGCGAGGGCGACGCCGCGGGAGCGGGTGAGCATGGTCACGGATCGTATAACGGATCGTCTACTGGCTGGCTTTCGAGAGCTCGACCAGCTTGTCGACCAGCTTCGGGTCGAACGTGCCCTGCTTGAGGCGGTCGATCGCCTTGATGAACACGGGCTTCCACGCGCTCTTGTCGTCTTCCGAGAGGCTGACGACCGTCATCTTCTCTTTCAGGCGCTCGAACGCGGCGTCGTCTTCGGCGCGGATCTTCTTTCGCAGCGAGCCCTGCATGACCTTGCCGGTGTCGTCGAGGACGGTGCGCAGATCGCCCGGAAGGGCGTCGAATCGCTTCTTGGACCACACCATGCCGCCGATGGCCATCACGGTGGACTCGGCGCTGATGTGGGTGAGGTGCGGCGTCCACTGCAAGGCCTCGGCGGCGAGTGAGGGCGCGCTGAGAACGTCGACGCCCCCGGCCCGAAGCGTCGGCAGGACCTCCATGGCGCTGAGCGGGACGATCGTGACGTTGGGGATGAGCTGGTAGACCGTGGGGCCGATCACGTCGTTGCGCCAGCTCAGCACCTTTTTCCCGGAGAGGTCGGAGGGCCGCTTGATGACCGCGCCCTTCGTCATCCCTCGGAGCTTGCCGAGATCGCCCCAGCCGATCCGGAACCCCTCCTTTTCGGCGCCCTTCTCGAGCTCGTCTTTCAGGGCGTCGCGGGCGCGATCGAGCGCCTCCCAATTCCGAAAGAGGCCGGGTAGCTGCAGAGCGAGGATGGGCTTGTGGGCTTTGCCCAAGCCGACCGCGCTGACGGCGCACGCGTCGAGCTGCCCCGAGCGCACCTTGCCGACCATGGTCCCGTCGTCGCCCTGCTGCCCATTGTAGAAGACGCGGAGCTCGAGCTTGCCGTTGCTCTTTTTCTTCACCGCCTCTTCCCAGACCGCGAACGTGCGGCCCCACGTGCTCTGCTTGGGCGCCAAGGTGCCGACGGTGACGACCTCGGCCGCGCGGGCCGGTGCGGGGGCGAGCACCCAGACGACGAAGCACAGGCAAGCGATGACGCGCGCAACGGTCATGGGAGCTCCGGCGTGAGGCGGTGCAGGCCACCGCCCGATACGAAGTAGATCTCGGACTCGTCTTTCCTCACCCACATGTCGACCACGGTGACGACGCCGTCGACGG
>CALKVR010000442.1 GCA_938004815.1 uncultured Polyangiaceae bacterium
GGCCAGCTCTGCGACGAAGAGCGGCACGGTCACGGCCTCGCTTCGAGGATCAGATTGAACGGGGTCTCGGTGGCGCGGCGGAGGCGCGAGAAGCCGCCATCGTCCACGATCACCTTGCGGAGGCGTGCCTCGCCGGCCTGCGCGCCCAGCGCGGGGCCCCCGTGCGCGAGCGAGTGAGGGATGCAAAGCATTTGAGAGGCGCCATAGAACACGCGCCCGACGCCGTTGTGGTTCTCCTCGCGTTTGTCGCTCGCGAAGGGCTCGACGACCATCCAGGTACCGTCCTTGGCGATGGCGCGGCGCGCGTGGCGAGCGGCCTCGCTCGGGTCCTCCATGTCGTGGAGGCAGTCGAAGTGCGCGATCAGATCGTAGCCGGTGCCCGAAAAGTCGGTGCTCTTCGCCACCTCGAACCGAACGCGGTCCCCGACCCCTTGCGCTGTGGCGCGCTGACGAGCGAGCTCGATGGAGCCTTCGTGCGAGTCGAAGCCGACGAACGTCGATTCGGGAAACGCCAGCGCGAGCAGGATGGTCGACGCCCCGACGCCGCAGCCGACATCGGCGACCCTGGCGCCAGCGCGCAGCTTGCCCTCTACCCCGTCGAGCGCAGGGATCCAGCTCGCGACGAGGTTCGCCACGTAGCCCGCTTTGAAGAAGCGTTCGGTTCCGGTGAAGAGGCACGGGTGCTGATGACCCCACGCGATCCCGCCGCCGGTCTTGAAGTTCTCGGTTTGGCGGTCGAGCGCGGCCCAGCACGCTGCGGTGACCTCGAACAGCCCGGGAAAGAACGCAGGGCTGGTCTCGTCTGCCAGCGTAAACGCCTGCTCGGCCGTGAGAGAGTAGCGCCCCGTGATCGGATCGTATTGCAGGTACCCGGCGGCTGCCTGCGAGTCGAGCCACTCGCGAACGTAGCGCTCGTGGGTCCCGGTCGCCGACGCGAGCTCCAGGCTCGTTCGGGCCTCGGCCGCCAGCGCCTTCCAGAGGCCGAGGCGGTCGCCCAGCACGACCCCGATCGAGCTCAGGGTCGCGCCCACGTCACCAACCATCTTGTTCACGAACTCGTTCAGCTTTTTCTCATCGACCGTCATGTCGCCTCCCGGAGTCACCGGTCGTCCAGTGACGAAGCGAGCGTCACCGCGCCCCGTTGGAGCGACCGTTGGAGCGACTGTTGGAACCGCGGGGACGGTTGGCAGCTCCCCGGAAGCCATGCATCCTCGGCGTTCGATGGCAGACGCCGGGCCCGCCCTGGACGTTCGAGCGCTCGGGGAGCTCGCCGTCTACGTGCGGGGCCGCCAGGTCGAGCTGCCAGCCTCGCGTAAGACCCGCGCGCTCCTCGCGTACCTGGCTCTGACCGGGCGGCCGCACCTCCGCGCGACGCTGTGCGAGCTCTTGTGGAGCGGGCCCGACGACCCACGCGCGGCGCTGCGCTGGAGCCTCAGCAAGCTGCGTTCGGCGGTCGGCGAAGCCGGGAGCGCGTTCGCAGCGACGCGCGACCACCTGGGCATCGATACTGGGCGCATGACGCTCGATCTCGCCGATGTCCGTGCGGTCCACGCGAGCCTCGGCGGTCGGTCGATCTCGGAGCTCGAAGCCGCCGCGAGGCGATTCCGCGGCGAGCTGCTCGAGGGCCTCGACTGGTCCGACTCGTATCGCTTTCACGAGTGGTGCCTCGGTGAGCGCGAGGCTGCGCGCCGGATACGCACGGCGATCCTCGCAGAGCTCGTGAACAAACTGCGCGACCGCCCTGAAGCGGCGCTCGAGCACGCCCGCGCCCGGGTCGCGATCGACCCGTTGGACGAATCCGGTCATGCCGACCTGGTTCGTCTGCTGGTCGACGTCGGCGACCGCGTCCAAGCCGACGCCCACATCGAGGCATGCACGCGGCTGTTCGAGCGGGAGCTCGGCCGCGCTCCCAGCGCGTTGCTGCGCGGGGCGCGCGCTCGAACGCCGCGAGCCGTGCCCGCGTCGCATGCTCACGCGGCCTCGGCCGCCTCGCCGGCGGTACGGACGGAGCACGAGCTGGTGGGCCGCGAGCGCGAGCGGGCGACGATCACGCGGTTGGTGGAGGATGCCGCCGGAGGTGCCTCGCCACCCTACCTGGTGTTCGTGGGTGAGCCAGGGGTCGGGAAAACGCGTCTCCTCGACGAGGTCGCCAAGTCGATCGCCCGCCAAGGGGGCCGGCTACTTCGAGGTCGGGCGCACGAGTCGGAGCGCGCGCGGCCGTACGGGGCCTTCGCGGACGCGCTCCGAGGGGCGCCCGTCGACGAGATCCACGGTCGGCACCGGGCCGCCCTGGCCGCTCTCGTCCCGGGACTGGGCCGTGCGATGGAGCGCGTGTCCGACCGGGCCGAGCTGTTCGACGCGCTCGCGTCGGCCTTCGCAGCCCCCTCGGATGCACCGGTCACTGCCGTTCTGCTCGACGATCTCCAGTGGTTCGATGAGGCCTCGGTCGCGCTCCTTCACCACCTCGTCAGCGAACCGAGGCCGCGCCTCGTCGTGGCGGGCACCGTGAGACGCGCCGAGCTAGGGGACAACCTGCCCGCGGTACGGATGCTGCGCGGCCTTACCCGCGGCGGCCGCGTCAATGAGGTCGAGGTCGGCCCGCTGAGCCCCGACGAGACGGTCGAGCTCGCGCGATCGGTCGGTCGGGGGTTCGACGTGTCGCGGGTCTTCGCGGACGGAGCGGGGAACCCTCTCTTCACGCTCGAGATCGCCCGCGCGCTCGCGCGGGGCGCGACGCCGCTCTCGGACACGCTCGCAGGGCTCATCGACGACCGCCTCGAGCGGATCACCGGGCCGGCAGCCGAGATTCTTCCGTGGGCGGCAGCATTGGGTCGCAGCTTCGACCTCGATCTCATCGCGCGGGCGAGCGGCGTCGCGGCCGTCACCCTGGTCGGCGCGATCGCCGCGCTCGAAGAGCACGGGATCGTGCGCGAATCGATCGCGGCCCACGACTACGACTTCGCCCACGACTTGTTGCGAGACCGGGCCTATCGTCGCTTGTCCGAGCCGCGGCGACGGCTCATCCACCGAGCGATCGCGGGCGCGCTCGGCGATCACCTCACCGATGGGGCCCTGGCGGCGGACATCGCGCACCACGCCGCTCTCGGCGGCGATCGAGCCCTCTCCGCGCGCGCGTGCCTGTCGGCTGCCGAGCACTCTCACCGCGTGTTCGCGAACGACGACGCGGCGCGGCTCGCGCTCCGTGGTGTCGAGTCTGCGGCCGGGCTGCCGGATCCCGACCGTCTCGAGCTCGAGGCCGCGCTCTACCGCGTCTGCGCCATGTCGGGTCGCTTTCATGGCCGCGACGCGGATCTCGAGGCGCGCGTCTCGAGGGTCATCGCGCAGGCGAGGGCCATCGGGCTCTCCTCGATCGCCGCACGCGGTTTCGGGGTGCTCTCGATGCTTCAGCACGATCGCGGCGACTACGATCGTGCGAGAGAGAGCACGCTATCAGCCGCCGAGGTAGGGAGCGCGGCCGACTCCGTCACGCGCGCGCGTCAGGCCGTGGACACCGCGCGCTGCCTGGCGCACCTCGGGCGCGAGATGGCGCGGGCCGAGGCCTTGCTCGTCGAGGCGCTCGCGCTCGGCGTAGACGCGTCGCTCGAGGTGGCCAAGACCGAGTCTGCCAAGGGGCTGCTCGCCTGCTGGAAGGGCGATGCTGCGGGTGGAGAGGCTGCGCTCGAGCGTGCGTTTCAGGCCGCGTGCGCGGAGAAGGACCATTGGCTCGCGTGCGACGTCGGCCTGCGTCTGGCCATGAGCGCGCTCGACCACGGCGGGTACGAACGCGCGCGCGCGCTGAGCGTCGAGGTCCTCGGGCTGAGCGAGCGGCTGGGGGAGGGCGGTGAGGGGCCGAGCGCCCGGGCCATCACGGCTCTGGCTCGCCTCGGCGCGGGTGTGGCTCGCGAGGGCGGCGAGCTCGGCGCGGCCGTCGATTCGCTGCGTCGCGTGGATGCGAAGGGCATGCTCGCCTACACGCTCACGGTCGCGAGCGAGCTCGCGGCCGTGAGGCGTGAGCTCGACCATGCGCAGGCGCTCGCGCGGGAGGCGGCGCACCTGGCTGCTCTGGTCGACCGAACCGACACGGTCGTGCGCGCGCGCGTCGTGCTCGGGCTTCTCGCATCCGCGCGGGGCGACCGCTCTACGGCGGAGGCAGAGCTGGGGGAGATTGCCACCCTCATCGTCGAGCCGCTGGCCGTGAGCGCGCGGACGGCCGAGCGCGTCGCCGAGCTGTCGCGCGCGGTCGGCGGCGGGCGCTGACGACTCTCAACCGGTGAGCTGCTTCAACTTCTCCATCAACCCCGGGTAGTCTTCGACCGCGAAGACCTCGGCCGTCCAGACGCGCTCGAACTTCAGACCGGCCGCGCGCATCGCCTCGCGGACCGATTCGGCGTCTGGAGCCTCGAACTCGCACGTCATGCGTGTCTTGTCGGGAGAGACGTAGCTCCGGCGCCACTGTCCGCGCCGCAGCTCGAGGCACGGATCGAGGCGCTTCGCGAACGCTGCATAGTCGTCGTCCGACATCGGGGGATCGAACACCTGCTCCACGACCACTCGCGCCATGGGTGCCTCCTGCCGTCCAGGATACTCACTTCTTGCGGCCGGTCCTCGCGGCGCTGGATGCCCTGGCGCGTTTCGGCGCGCGCGCAGCCATGACCTCGCACCGGGCAGAGGCGGCGGACCGAACCACGTCGAGCAGCTCCTCGATCGGGAGCTTTCGCGGATTCGCGCGTCGCCAGGCGGCGTGGAAGGTGCGCGGCGCCTTGGGGACGAGGGGCAGCACCTCGAGCTCGCCGCCCCGCAAGAGCCCGTCGATCGTCCACTTGTCCACGACGCCCACGCCGCTGCCGGCCCGCGCGAGCTCGAGCAAGGCCTCGGCCAGCGGGATCTTGCGGATGAACGCGGGCTGGACGAGGCGCTCGCCGCTCTCGTTTTTCCACGAGTCGCGGATGGCGCTCATGAGGCGGGTGAGGTCGCCGTCCATGATGTCGTAGACCAGGAGCTCGGCCCCGCGGAGATCGCCCCACTTGAGGATGCCCCGCCGCTTCTTCGCCCGGGCCGCCACCACGTGGCGCGGCGAGGCGACGGCGACGATCTCGCTCGCCACGACCTCGGCGACCGCCCAGCCCTCGTCGCGCGGCGGGTCGGTGACGATGGCGAGGTCGACCTC
>CALKVR010000443.1 GCA_938004815.1 uncultured Polyangiaceae bacterium
CCCGATACCGGCCCGGGCGGCGGGGGTGAGGGCGGGGCCGATGTCGGCGGCACCGAGGAGCCGCCGAAAGACTGGCGAATCCACCCCGCGCCGTTCGTGATCGGTCTGATCGCCACCGCCGGTCTGGGCGGCACCACGATCTGGAGCGGCATCGACACGATCAACAACCCGGGGGCCGACGCCGTCCGCGAAGAATGCCGCGGCCAGGGTGAAGACTGCGAGCTTTATCAGGAAGGCCAGTCCAAGGAGCTGCGTACCAACGCGCTGATCGGCGCCACCGCAGGTGTCGCCGTGGTGACGGTCGTTCTCGCGATCGTCACCGACTGGGATGGCGACGACGACCCTTCGAAGGAGGCTCGCCGCCGGCCTCCTCCGTTGTGGGTAGACGTCGGGAGTGCTAATGGCCTTCTTGGAGGCTCCCAGGATCAGCGCGTCACGTTGGGGTACCGAGGTCGCTTCTAAGGGCGATGATTCTCGGCTTGCGCCCCACGGGTCCGCTACTCTTGGTCAGTACCAAGGAAGGCCCGGGCATCGAGGTGAGGGCGTCGTGGCGAAGGTGAAGCTCCTGGATCCGGCCGACCCGCGTAGGCGGCTCGACCGGTACGAGCTCATCGGCGAAATCGCCACCGGCGGTATGGCCACCGTCTACCTCGCGCGGCGCGGCGGCGCCGGCGGGTTCCAGCGCTTCGTCGCGATCAAGCGCCTGCACCCGCATCTGCAGAACGAGCCCGAGTTCGTCGAGATGTTCTTGGACGAGGCGCGGCTCGCGGCGCTCATCCACCACCCGAACGTCGTCCCCATCCTCGAGGTGGGCGAGAACGAGGCCGGCTACTACCTGGTGATGGAGTACGTCGAGGGCGACACGCTCTCGCGCATCGTCGCGCGCACGATGTCGATGGGGCAGCTCCCCCCGCGCCACGTCGCCATCCGCATCCTGCTCGACGCGATCGCCGGTCTCCACGCCGCTCACGAGCTGCGCGACGACCGCGGGCAGCTCCTCGGGCTCGTCCACCGCGACGTCTCGCCGCAGAACGTCCTCATCGGCGTCGACGGCACCGCGCGCATCACCGACTTCGGCGTCGCGCGCGCGTCCTCGCGCCTCACGTCGACCGCGCACGGCAAGCTCAAGGGCAAGCTCGCGTACATGGCGCCCGAGCAGACGCGCGGTGACGAGCTCGATCGGCGCACCGACCTCTTCGCGATGGGCATCATCCTGTGGGAGGTTCTGTGCGGCCGTCGCCTCTTCAAGGCCGACAGCGAGGCTGCGACGCTGCAGCGCATCCTCGTCGAGCCGATCCGGCGCCCGAGCGACGTCGTCTCGACGATCCCCAAGCCCTTCGACGACGTCGTCCTCCGCGCGCTCGACCGCGACCCCGAGAAGCGCTTCCAGACGGCGGCCGATCTCGGTGACGCGCTCGAGAACGCGGCAAAAGAGGCGGCGCGCCAGAACGTGACCGACGTCGGGCTCGCGTCCCCGCGTGAGGTCGCGAGCTTCGTCCAGGCCGTCCTCGGGCAAGAGATCGGCGCCCAGCGCGAGAGCGTGCGCGCCTGGCTCGCGCAGAGCGACTCGGGCCAGCCGGTCGTGATCCAGAGCTCGCCGCCGGTGCCGCCCGCGCCGCCGCCGCCGGCCCAGAACCCCCGCACGATGCTGGGGATGAGCCGCGACGTTATCGACGACATGCACGCGGCGATGCCCGCGACCGAGCGAGGCGGTTCGAACCGCCCGCCGGCCGGGCCCGATGCCGAGCTCCCGCAGTTCGCGGGCGCGGCGCTGGCGACCCCGGCGGTCCCACAGCTCGAGGTGTCGGCCGACATCACGATGCGCTTCGCCCTCGAGAAGCAGAAGCAGGCGCCGGTGCCCCGCGTCGATCCGCCGCGGCCCCGCACCACGCCCACGCTGGCCGAGGCAGCTGCCCAAGCCGCCGCCGACGCGCCCGAGCCGCCCCCGAGCTCGCGCCGCCTGCCGCCGCCGCGCGTGGCGCCGCCCCCACCGCCCAGCCAGCCCACGCTGATGGGGCAGGGCCCGCCTCCTCGAAGCTCGGGCGGGGGTGACGCGCCTTCGAGCCCGCCCGCCGGTCGCGCCGTGCCACCGCCCACGCCGTCGATGGAGATGTACGACCGGGCGGCGGCGGCGATCGCCTACTCGGCCAAGCTCGACGACGACCTCGGTGAGGACGCGCCCACGATCGCTCGCGCCGGCAGCAAGCCGCCCGACCCCATCCAGCCCGCCATCAAGACGGCGCGCGGCCTGGCGGTCGAGCCGCTCCTGGCCGACGCGCGCGCCCACGCCGCCGCGAACGGCGTCGCGATCTCCGAGTCGGTGAGCGTCGGCAGCATGCCTGCCGGCAGCGCCGCGGCGAGCGTCGTCCGCCGCGGATGCCGATGCCGGCCGACCAGACCGCCGATCCGAAGGTGCAGCTGACGGTATCGTCAGGCTTGCCCGCGTCGCCGCTCGCCGCCTCGCCTCACGTGGCCGAGGCCATCCCCATCGCGCCCGGGGTCCGGCCGCAGCCGCGCACCCTCGTCAGTGCGACCCCGAACGGTGAGGTCTCGAACGGCGGCTTCACGCCCGGCTCGATGACGCTGCCGACCGACCGGTCGGTGCCCTCGGC
>CALKVR010000444.1 GCA_938004815.1 uncultured Polyangiaceae bacterium
CATCGTGACGGGCGGTCAGCTGGGCACCGCGGGGACCCGCCGGTGACACCTCGCCGCGTTCCTCCCGCGGGGCCGTAGCTGGTACCCATGCGCCATGGACGCCGCGTTGCCCCACCTGATCGCCGCCGTGGAGACCGAGCTCGCCGAGACCGAGCGCGAATTCGCGCAGATGCCGTTCTTCGTGCGCCCGATGGTCAAGCGTGGGTTCTCCAGGCGCACCGGGCGCGACTTCGCCGCGTGGCGCACCCTGCTCACCGATGCGCGCCGCGGCGAGCGTACGCGCGAGCTCGCGGAGGCGCTGGCGATGCTGGCCGAGCACTACCGAGGCGCGCCGGAGCGCGCCAGGCGCGGTATGGGCGCGACGGCGGAGCAGCTCGTGCTCGTCGAGCAGCGAGCACGAACCCGCTGCGACGCCGCGCTCGCGCTGCGCGCCGCGCCGGTGGCCCGGTAGCGGGACGACGCCGTCGGGTTGCGGCGACCTCATCCTCCACGCGCCGAGTGGTGCCGCGACCGATTGGCTCGGTGGGCCGCTCGGCGTAAGGTCGGCTTCCGGGGATCGCGACGAGGGCGGCGGCCATGGCCGGCGCGTATGGCCGTCGAAGGGGTCACAAGCGACGGCCATCGATACGGTGCGTCACCCGGCCGCGCGCGTGACGCGATCGACGGAGTCCTCGCTTCTGTCCTGGAGCGCTTTGAGCTCGGGTCCACACAAGCCCACGGCATCGGGAGGCCCCCGCCTCGTCGCCAGAATCATCGCTGATTACCGTTACTTGCTTGGAGGTGAAGAAATTTCGCGCAACCGTAGCGAGATGGTCCCGAAAAAGAGCGGCATGACTGGCGACAATTACTGCTGCGCTTCGCCGCCGACAGGAGTGGAGTGATGCCGGGGCCCGACGATCCAGAGCACAAGCCCATCACAGATGGTGGTTCGCCGGCAGCCGAGCACGGTCATACACGCCGGACGCGGGGTACGCCGGGACGCGGAAACAAGACGACGCGCGACCTGCCGCCGAGCTCGCGTTCGCGAGCGACGGAGTCACGCGCGCCCGCGCTGGACGTTGGCGCACCGGGGCCGGCGGCACAAGGCGACGACCCGTTCGGGATGCACCTGCTGGGCGCCGGCCGGGACTCGGACGACGAGAACGCGTACATGACGGCGCGTGCCTACGCCGCCGACGGAACCTTGCTCGACATGTGGATCGGCCCGGCCTTCTTCCACGGAAGCATGCCGGCGACCTACAGCGCACGACGGCAGCGCGGCCGGTGGCGGTGGACGCGGGACGGCGCGCCGGTGTCCGACGGCGAGCGTCTCAAGATCGATTCCGACGCCGACGGCAAGAAGGGTGTGCCGCTCGGCGCATGGGCGCCAGACGACGCACACGAGATCTCCGTCCACTTCCACGGCTTGGTCTCGCCGTTTGCCGGGGGAGAGATCCAGGTCGACGATCGGTCGCCGCTCGACCTTCCCGGCGAGATGGCGCGGAAGACGGCCGACGGCGCGGAACCGTTCGATCCATCGCTGACCGGGCGTCTCGTGGGGCCGCTCGGCCTGAACGAAACGGCGACGGTCGGTGACCTCGAGGTCACGCAGCGTGCCGACGCGACGTTCTTCCGCGTGGGGAGCTCGACGCTGCACGTGATCCACGACGGCGACGAGCGTTGCGTGTGGGAAGTCGAGCAGGTGACGAGTGGAGACCAACGAGTCATCCAGTTGCACACGACGCCAGGCGTGCAGGTGAACCTGGCCAATCACCCCGGCTCGCCGCAGATCGTCGTGCATCGTGACACCCAGCCTCATGCGGGCGTGCTGCCCTCTCGCGATCCGGCGATGCCGGCGCTCGCGAACCCGGGAACGATCACCGCGGTCGGCGACCCGTACCGCGTCTGGCTCCAGCTCGACAACTCCAACATCCACATCCAGTGCCTCTCGCCCGAGACTCGATTCGCGTATTACGTCGCGCCGGAGTGGGTTGGCGACGACGGAACGGAGCGACCCGTCCACATCGTTGCGACGCCGGGCGTCAAGGTGGACGAGTGGCGCGTCATGGAGCGCGGCGGCGCCGCCCCCACCGGTGGGAACCGGCGCCTCGTGCCGAACACGATCTACGTCCAGAATCCGGACGACGTTCCCAAGCAGGGAACGCCGATCGATCCCGCGCAGTTCCTCCATCAAGAACGACGAGGCTATGGCAAGGATGAGTCTGGCCGTCGGCTGGGAACGGTCATCAGCACCGGCAACCAGGGTATCACCGTGCGCGATACCAAGTACGGCGCGACGATCACCATCGCCGCGACCGACCGACGATCGGCGCGCGCTTCGCGTGGCAGCTGGTCCATCCCGAAGACGAGCTCTCTCAAGGTGGCTCGGTGGAGTTCCGTGCGCTCGTCGGTCCGGGCACGATCGTCCATGTCCACGAGGTTCATCGCGGCCTTCCCAGCGACGACATGCCCGCTCCCTATGGCGACTTCGGCATCTCGGTGAACCTGCGCGCGAGCGAAGACGTCTCGCGTATCCCGGCGCAGGGTGAACCGCTGACGCGGTCGTTCCTCTCCGCGTTCCCGAGCCCCGGATGTCCATACGTTTCCGGACCAGGGAGCCGGATGGAACGCGGCCCATGCCGTCGCCGAGGGGGCCAAGGGGAGTGCCACCACCCTGGCCGACATGGGCATCGGCGCCATTCCCATCTTCGGCGACATCATGGACCTCGCCGAAGCGGCGGCGGGTGAGGACAAGTGGGGACGAAAGCTGTCGACGGCGGAGCGGATCACGCTGGTCATCACCGGTTTGCTTCCGTTCGTCGCCGCCGGCGGCATCGCCTACGGGGCCAGTCGGCTTGCGAAGCGAGCGCGCGCCGGGCGGTTGGCGGCGCAGGTCGAGTCCATCGGCAAGGCGGTGGCCAAGACGCCCGAGGAGATGCAGGTCCTTCTTTCGCGATTGGAGCAGCTCTCGGCGGAGGCCCGCGCCGATATGCGCACGGTCAAGCACGCGATCGACTCCGGCGCGAAGGTGGATTCGGCGCTGATGGACCGGGTGACGAAGGCGCTCTCGGAGCTCGAGCTGGGCCGCGTCCCGCGGACCGACAAGGTCGAGCTGGCGGCGGGACCACGCCTGGAGATCGGGCCGAATGATCCGCGTGTCGCTGGTCGTGGCGCGGTCGAGTCGACGCCGGTCGCGTGGGCCGCGTCCGGTAGGGGCGCGGCCGTTCATGCCGCACTCGAGCGTGGTGGCGTCCCCGACGCTGACCTGGTGCGCCTGACGGATGACCAAGTGCAGCTGCTCATACGCGCAGACACCGCTATCGATGTCGGCTCGCCGCACGAGGCGATCCGGATCTTCGATGAGCTGGAGAAATCAGGCGTGTCCGAAGCGACGCGAATCCGCATGGAGGCGGAGCTGTCGCGTGCGCACGCCAAGACGCCCTTGTCCGTGTACCGGAACGAGTATGCGTTGCTCCCGGACGGCTCCAAGATCGCGCCAGACCGAATCAAGGCGTCCGTCTATCACGGGAGCCAGGAGGTGCCCGAAGTTGTCTTCGAACGAGGGCTTTCGGCACGAGGGGAGAACCTGGATCTGCACGCCCACTCCGAGGGTGCCCGCGACACTGCGTTCCGCGGAGGTACTCCATGGATCTTCTCACCCGGCAGAGAGCAGGGCGCAGGGCACTGGGCTGGAGAAGGCGGTTGGGTCTACGAGATCAAGGGAGTCGGCACATGGGACGTGAACTCGGCGCTCGAGGGGCGCGTCAAGATGCCCGACGGTCGACATCGCGGGAACCTGATGGGAGCTGAGGGGGAGCGAGCGCTCCTCGCCGGTGTGCCGCGCG
>CALKVR010000445.1 GCA_938004815.1 uncultured Polyangiaceae bacterium
CTCCGAAGCGCTGCGCCCGCGCCGGCGACCAGCCGGCGGGGACGCACTCGTCGCCGCAGTCTTTGATCGGCATCTCGAGGGTCAGGGCCGGGCAGCCAAAGCGCTCGCCCATCTGGTTCGACGCGCATGAGAGATCGGCCTCACCGGGCGCGTCGAGCGGGTAGCCGGGCTCGTCGACGAGCTCGCGCGTCTCGTCTTCGAGGATGGCGCGGAGCTCGGCCTCGCGAGCGAGGAGCTCGTCGGTGACGCTCGGGTTACCCTCGGACCCGGCCGCAAACGCGAAAGGCGACGACTCGTCGGCGTGCACGTCGAGGAACAAGTCTACCCCCGTCTCCTCGATCGCACCGAGTAGCGCGTGCACCTCGGGCGCGTCTTCGGGGTCGGGGTCGTCCCACGCGCGGTTCAGGTTGGCGCCGGCCGCGTTCGTCCGCATGTTGCCGAGCTCGGCGCCGTCGACGTCGACGAGGGGCGCTACACGCAGCCTCGCTCGCTCGAGAACGAAGCGAACGGTGTCGTCATCCTCTCGCGCGAGGCGCCGCAAGAGGCCGTCCGCGACGAACGACGCCGGAACCTCGCCGGGGTGTTGACGCGCGAGGAGCCAGACCGTTCGGTCGCCCCACCCTGCCGACACCAGCGGGACCGGGCGACCCATCACCGACTCGCCGGCGACGCCGACCGAGACGTGGTCGGCCCGGCGCACACGCGCGAGGAGGCGCTCGAGCCGCGCGACAGGGTAGAGCGCGAAGTACGCGTAGAGGGTCGCTTGCCCGCGAGGGACATGGCGGATCACGAGGGCGCCGTCTTCGTAAGCGGTCGGGGCCCGCGACCAGCGCGCGCCGTCGTGGGAGACCATCGCGCGGTAGCCTGGCCAACCGTTCGGGAAGGTGGCCTCGCCCGCGTTCTGGATCACGATGTCGCGGGGGCGCTCGCCCGTCCCCACCCGGAACGCGAACCACTGCCTGACGTCGGACGCGCTGTCTTCGGGGATCGCGAGCTCGATGGGCCCTCGACCGGCCGCGCGAACGACCTCGATGCTCCCGCCAGGAAAGTCTGCGTCGACCCAGGTCGGCACCTGGGCGCTCTCGCACGGCGGGCTTTTCGCGCGAAGGGGGTGGTGCTTAGAGTGGCGCCGCCATGATGACGTCCGAAGAAGTGATCGAGCTGTGCACGAAGCACAGCCTCTTTTCGTGGTCCGCGACCGGCAAGGTCGACCCCATCCCCGTCGCCCGGGCCGAGGGCATCTACCTGTACTCGCCCGAGGGCAAGCGCTGGATCGACTGGAACAGCCAGCTGATGAGCGTGAACATCGGGCACGGCCACCCGAAGGTCATCAAGGCGATCCAGGACCAGGCCGCGACGCTCGCCTACGCCTACCCCGGCATGGCGACCGAGGTGCGGGCCGTGCTCTCCAAGCGCCTGAGCGAGCTCGTGCCCGGCGACATCAATACCTTCTTCTATACGTTGGGTGGGGCCGAGGCGAACGAGAACGCGATCAAGGCGGCGCGCCTCTTCACCGGCCGGCAGAAGATCATGACGCGGTACCGCAGCTACCACGGCGCGACCCACGGCGTGATGATGCTGACGGGCGACCCCCGGCGGTGGCCCAACGAGCCGGGGATGCCGGGCGTCGTGCGGGTGATGGATCCGCACCCCTACGACTACTCGTTCGGCGACAACGAGGACGAAATCGTCAGGAACAACCTGCAGTACGTCGAAGAGGTGATTCAGTACGAGGGGCCCCACACGATCGCGGCGATGTTCATCGAGACGGTGACGGGCACGAACGGCATCCTGCCCCCGCCCAAGGGCTACCTGAAGGGCCTCAAGGCGCTGCTCGAGAAGTACGGCATCCTCCTCGTCTGCGACGAGGTCATGTGCGGCTGGGGCCGGACCGGCAAGCGGTTCGCCTTCGAGCACGGGGGCATCGTCCCCGACATCGTCACGATGGCCAAGGGCCTCACGAGCTCGTACATGCCGCTCGGCGTGATGGGCGTATCGGATCGCATCGCGAACCATTTCCGCGACAACGTGTTCTGGGGCGGCCTGACGTACAACGCGCACCCGATGTGCCTCGCGGCCGCCAACGCCGTGATCGACGTCCTGGAAGAAGAGAAGCTCATCGAACGCTCGGCCAAGATGGGTGAGGTCATGCGCGGCCACATGGTGAAGATGGCCGAGAAGCACAAGTGCGTGCGCGGCCACCGCAACATCGGCCTCTTCGGCCTCATCGAGCTGCGCAAGAACGCCAAGAACGAGCGGCTCGTTCCGTACGCGGGCTCGCACCCGGTCATCCCCAAGCTCGCCAAGTTCTTCAAGGACGAGGGGCTCTTCACGGTGCTGCAGTGGAGCACGCTCATGTGCAACCCGCCTCTCACCATCACCGAGACGCAGATCGCCGAGGCGTTCACCATCATCGATCGCGGGCTCTCGCTCGTCGACGAGGTGTTCGAGGGCTGACCGCCTTCAGAGGTGGTCCAAGAGGACCATCTTCCACATGTCGGAGGTGGCGGCCGAGCCGATCCCAAAGACGCCCAGGCCGCCCCACCACCAGATCGGAACGTCGCCCCTGTCTTTGTCGAAGGGGATACCCCAGAGCGCCAGCCACAGCCCAGCGC
>CALKVR010000446.1 GCA_938004815.1 uncultured Polyangiaceae bacterium
GCAGGTCGTGCGGTTCACGACCCCGGCGCGTCGCGTGCCCGGGGGGCTGCGTCAAGCAGCAGCGGCCTCTCGCGTCGGTATCGGTCACGAAACCAGGCCACGCCGTCACAAGGCGCCATGAGCTTCGTCCGCGTCTCTTCCTCCGCTATCGCCCTCGTGATCGCCGTGCTTTCGACCGCCTGCCGCCCGGCCGAGAGCAAGCCGCCCCAGGTCGCAGCCCTGGAGACCCCGGCCAAGGCCAAGGCGACGCGACAGGTCGGCGTCACGCTCGATGCCTCCCAGACGGTCCTCGCCTCCGACAAGCCGACCGAGCTGTTCGTGCGCGTCCGAGTCGCGGGCTTGCCCATCGCGCGCGAGAAGCGCCCGCCCATCAACCTCGCGCTCGTGGTCGACACGTGGGGGTCGATGGCGGGGCCCGCGATCGAGCGGGCCCGCGAGGCTTGCTCGACGTTCGCGGACGCGCTCGGTGAGGGCGACACGCTCTCGATCGTCTCCTTCGGCTCGAAGCCGACCATCCTCCTCCCTGCGCGAAAGCTCGACGCCGAGGCGCGCGCCGCCGCGCGCGCCGCGATCGGGTCGATGAAGGCGGAGGGGACGACCGACATGGGGGGCGGTCTAGCCGCCGGGCTGAACGAGGTGTCGCGTCACCTCACGGCCGAGAAGATCAACCGCGTCGTGCTCCTCGGTGACGGGGTGCCCAACGATCCAGCTCTCATGGCGTCGCTCGGTGAGCGGGCGCGTCAGCTCGGCGCCCCCATCACCTCGCTCGGGCTCGGCGTCGACTTCGACGAGACCTTGATGACGGGCCTGGCGCGCACCTCGGGCGGCGCCTTTCACTTCGTGGCCGAGGCCTCGGAGGTCGCGGCGGTCTTCGAGCGCGAGGTGTCGCAGATGCAGCGGCTCGTCGCGCGTGGGTCGTGGGTCGAGGTCACGCCGGGGCCCGGGGTGACGATCAAGGAGGCGATCGGGGTCGAGGCGTCGGCGACCGGTCGATCGATGCGCTTCTCGGTGGGTGATCTGAGCGAAGGGCAGGCTCGCGACGCGGTGCTCCGGGTCGAGGTCGCGCCGCGCAAGGCCGACGCGAGCGTCGAGCTCATCGACGCGTCAGTCCACTACGCGCACGCGGTTGCGGGCGTCGAGCTCGTCGAGACCGGCTTCCTCGGGGCCCGCTCGAGCGCCGACGGCGGAGCGGTGACCGAGGGCAAGCGGGCCGAGATCGAGCACCTGGCCGCGCGGCTCGGCGTCGCCGCCGGCACCGTGCGCGCGATCGCGCTGGCGCGCGCCGGCGACGTGCGTGGCGCTCGCGCGCTCCTGGATCGAACGACCACGCTCGCCACCACCGCGGCCAAGACCTTCGGCGATGACGAGCTGGCGAAGAAGGCGGCCGAGGCCAAAGAGCTCAAGAAGACGATCGCGTCCCTCGCGCCGCCCCCCGAGCCCGCGCGCGTCGTCGAGGGCGGGCCGCACCCCGCGCCGCCGCGCCCGATGATGAAGCCCGTCGCGCCCGAGGTCGCGCTCTCGATCAAGAACGCGCACGGGGGCGCGATGCGCGTCCTCCAGGGAATGTGAGGCTGTGCTCCGGAGTCCTCAGCGGCGCTTCTTGCGCAGGGCCAGCGCGAGGGCCAGGACGAGGCCGAGAACGCTCGCGTCGCTGCGCTTCGCCGACCGGCAGCCGCACCCGTCGTCGCCGCCGTCCGCGTCGTCGGGCGGCTGCTCGCTCCCGCTCCCGGTGCTCGACGGCCCCGGGTCCGAGCCTCCGGTCCCGGGCGCGCCGCCGGCACCGCCGCCGCCGCCGCCCTCGGCGACGTTCGTGACGACCTCGAGCGTGCCGCGCCCCATCGTGGCGTCCGAGAACGCGGGCGCGAGGCCCTCGACGATGGGATCGAACGCCGCCTTGGCGTCGGCGACGTCTTCGGCGGTCGCGTCGGCCGCGACCACGAGCACGAACCCGATCGTCCACGACGTCTTCACCCCCGCGCCGGGGATACGCGGGCCGTTCGCTGCGATGACATCGTCGATCGTCAGCTCGCGCCTCGTGGCCGTGACGGTGAGCGTCGACGAGGCGTCGAACCAAGGGAACGATCGAGGCGCGTAGGCGCCGCCCCAGAACGGGTCCGTCGGCGTCGCCGGCACCACCGGGTTCACGAGCACGCTGAAGGGCTGCACCTCGGCCGCTTCGGCGAGGCCCATCAGGTAGAGATCGAGCATGTGAAAACCGACGGTGGCCGGGTCGCCGGGGACGACGGTGAACGTGCCGTCGCCGTTGTCGGTCCATGCGTTGCCCCCGGCGGGGCTCGCCATGTCGTTGAAGAACGACCAGTGGTAGGGAAAGCCGATCAGATCGCTCTCGCCCGGCATCGGCGCGCGCGCCGCCGGCCCCCAGAGGTGAGAGAGCTCGAGCAAGAAGAGGTAGCGCGCGTAACCCTCGACCGGCGCGTCGTGGAGCGATGCGCGCGCATCCATGACGTGGACGTTGTTGTGCCAGAGCAGCGCGCGCAGCGGCGGGGTGGTCGACTCTTTGATGCCGTCGGGCGGAAAGAACGCGTCGAGGCCGATCCCTTGCACGTCGTTGGCGCGCGGATCGATGTACGTAGAGTAGTTGTTGCCCGCCATCGGGAACGCCGTCCAGATGCTCAGCACCTCTGGTAGCGGCTGCCCCGCCGCCTCGTAGGCGTCGAGCACGTTCGAACGCCACTTCGCGATGTTCGGCGTGTCGTCGTCCATCGCGATCTCCGCCGGATCGGGGATCACGATGTAAGGCTCGGCGCGCGCTTCGAACGGCCCCATGGTGGCGGCGAGGGTCGCAGCGAACGTCAGCGAAAGGAGGGCGCGCTTGGGCATGGGCGGGGCACCAAGCAACGCGCATACCACGCCTGCTATCGAACGATTTCGATGGTTTGCACCGGTCGGGCCGTTAGCCCCGTGACGGGGTCGACGACCGCTCGCCTGCTCCGTTACGATCGACTTCGAATGCGTCTCGCATCCGCGCTCCGCTGGGCGGCCTGGGCGTTATCCGGGGTCGCCGTCGTCGGATGCTCGCTCGTGTTCGACACATCGGACGCCGCCCAGGGCGGAGCTGGCGGCGCCCCGTCGACCGGCAACGCCTCGACGAGCACGTCGGGCCCCGGCTCTCAGGCGTCGACGACCACGTCGTCCACGAACAGCAGCGTCGCGAGCTCCACCTCGAGCGTCATGGCGACCGTGTCCAGCGGGAGCAGCATGTGCGAGCCGAGCCAATGCCCTGGCTGCGGCTTCGGTGAAGTCGCTTACTGCGAGGGCGATACTTGCGCCTGCAAATGCGAAAGCGACGCGTGCGGCGCCGTCGACTGCAAGGAGCCCACCTCGGTCGGAGAGTGCTTCGAGTCTTGCGAGTGCGTCTGTGAAGACGCCCTCTGCGCCCAGTTCTGCGAAGAGGGCGGCGACGCCGGGTACGAGTGCGACGGCGCGCAGTGCCGCTGCTGCGCCGACAGCACCGACTTCGTCAACGAGGACGCGTGCATCGCGGGGTGCGAAGCCCAGTGCGGCGAGTGCGACTCGACCTGCTTCGGGTCCCTCTGCGTCTGCGGGGACACCTGAGCCGATGAGCCAGCGCCCCGAACGCGCGCCCCTCATCGTCGGTCGCTACGCGCTCTACGACGACATCGCCGCGGGCGGGATGGCGTCGGTGCACCTCGGTCGCCAGGTCGGCGACGCCGGGTTCTCCCGAACCGTCGCCATCAAGCGGCTCCACCCGCAGTTCTCCAAGGACCCCGACTTCGTCGCGATGCTGGTCGACGAGGGGCGGCTCGCGGAGCGCATCCGTCACACGAACGTCGTCGCGGTGCTCGACGTCGTCTCCACGGGGGGCGAGCTGCTCCTCGTGATGGAGTACATCCATGGCGAAGCGCTCTCCAAGCTCATCTCGCGAATGGGCAAGGTCGGCCAGCGCATTCCGCTCCCGCACGCCGTGAGCATCCTGGTCGGCCTGCTCCAGGGCTTGCACGCCGCGCACGAGGCGACCGACGGCAAGGGTGGCTCGCTCGGCATCGTCCACCGCGACGTCTCGCCCGAGAACGTGCTCGTCGGCGCCGACGGCGTGGCGCGGGTGCTCGACTTCGGCATCGCGCTCGCCGAAGACCGCGCGCAGACGACGCGCGACGGCCAGCTGAAGGGCAAGCTCGCGTACATGTCGCCGGAGCAGGTGAGCTCGGGCACGGTCGACCGCAGGGCCGATATCTACTCGGCCGGCGTCGTCGCCTGGGAGATGCTCGCGGGGCTCCGCCTGTTCCGCGCCGACAACAAGGGCGCCATCTTGCTCGACATCGTGCAGGGCAAGGTCGAGCCGCTCCGCACCCACGCCCCCGACGTGCCCGAAGCGCTCGAGGCCGTGGTCATGAAGGCGCTCGCCCGCGACCCGGCCGACCGCTACGCGACCGCCGAGGAGCTCGCCACCGCCCTCGAGGACGCGGTGACGCCGTCGCCGTCCAGGCAGGTCGGGCGGTGGGTCGGCGAGATCGCCAAGGACACCCTCGAGACGCGCCGGGGGCTCATCTCGCGCATCGAAGATCGCGCCTCGATGACGGATTCGTCATCGTCGCCGGTGGCAGTGGTTCCCCTGCCGCCGGCCCCCGAGGCCTCGTCGCCAGGCGTGTCGGACGTGTCGTCGAGCGCGGCCGGCGGCACGGCCATCGGCTCCACGATCTCGACGATGTCCGAGGGGTTCGCGCAGCCGAGGCGGCGCGTGCCCGTCTGGTCGGTGTTGCTCGGGCTCTCGCTGCTGGTCGGGACGGTGGGCGCGTTCGTGATCATGAAGCGCACCACCGACTCCGGCGCGGGCTCCGGGGCAGCGCTCCCCGCGGGGCAGACCGCGTCGCCGCCCGCGCCGGCCACCGCCACCGCGCTCGTCTCCACCACGACCGTGGCGCCCGTGACCGACGCCCAGCCCGGGGCCTCCGCCAGCGCCGCGTCCGCGTCCCCGAGCGCGAGCGCGACGGCGGCGCCGGTCGTCGTCCAGGCGCCGCCGCGGCCGCCCGTCGCGCAGCCACCGAAGCCGCCCGCCCCCAACTGCAACCCGAGCTACTTCATCGATGCGAAGGGCGTGAAGCGATACAAGAAGGAGTGCTTGAAATGAGGCTCCGCGGCGCGGTCTTCGCGGCCGTCGTCTCGCTCGTGGCGTCCAGCGCGCTCGCCGACGAGGCCGATGTTTGCCTCGACAGCCACGTGACCGCGCAGCAGACGCGCTCCGAGGGCGCTCTCCTCGTCTCCTACCTCGCGCTCCAACGTTGCGCGGCCGCGACGTGCCCCAGGCAGGTGCGTGACGAGTGCGCGCTCTGGCAGCGCGAGCTCGAGAGCGTGCTCGGGACGATCGAGGTCGCGATCACCGCTCCCGCCGGCGTCGACGCGGCCGCGGCTCGGGTCCGTATCGACGGCGCCGATCCTCTCGTGCCCTTGGGGTCCAACCGGTTCCGTGCCACCGCCGGCAAGCACGTCGTCGAGGTGGTGAGAGACGGTGAGGCCCCGATTCGGCAAGAGGTGCAGGTCGCTCCGGGCGCCTCGGCCAGGGTCGCGATCACGCTACCGGCGCCGTCGGCACCGGGTCCGCGGACCACGCAGGGCCCGCTCGAGCCGCCGCCGTCTGAGAGCGACGACAGCCCGCCGAACCTGACCATCCCCGGCGTCGTCTTGCTCGGCGTCGGCGGGGCCGGCCTCATCGCGTTCGGCGTCGCGGCCGGGCTGGGCTACGGCGCCTACGGTGATCTCGACGCTTGCCGGCCGCGCTGTCCGCAGAGCCAAGTCGACGATGTGGATGCAAAGTTCCTCGCAGCCGACATCAGCCTCGGCCTCGGCCTCGGCGTCGCGGCGGTCGGCGCCGTGCTCCTGATCGTGGGCGAGACGACGGGCGCCGACGCGCCCCGAGAGATCGGCTTTCGGTTCTAACGTTTCGGGCTTCTCTCCCGGCGCTCGCTGTCGTTACGTTCCGGGCATGAACCGCCCCCTCCTTGTCCTCGGCATCGGCTCGCTCTTGTCTTCTCTCGCCGCATGCGGCGACGACGCCGGCTCCGGCGGCTCGGACACGACGTCGACGTCCACCTCGAACGCCTCGAGCTCGGGGTCGAACGCGAGCTCCCAGCAGAGCAGCAGCGGCTCGAGCCAGGGTGGCAACAACCCCGGCGGCGGCGGTGGCGGCGGCGGCATGCCCGATTGCAGCAACCTGCCGACGGCCGAGGTCACGCCCGTCCTCGAGACCGATCTCTTCTCGGGGAGCGAGGACATCGGCTTCGACGGCGCCGGAAACATCGTGGGCAAGTCCGGCAACGAGATCATCGCGGTCGACGCGTCCGACGTCTCGACGCCCGTCGCCAACCTCTCGGGTCAGGCCTACGGCCTGCGGTACGGCATCACCGGCGATCTCTTCGTCGCGCGGCCGAACCTCGGGACCATCGTGCGCATCGCCGGCGACGGGACGGTCACCGACTTCGCGACCGGTCTCAGCGGCCCCAACGGTGTGTACCCTGATCTCGATGGCAACGTGTGGGTCACCGAGTTCGGCGGCGGCAACGTGCTCAAGCTCGACGCCATGGGCATGTCGACCGAGATCGCGACCGGGCAAAACTCCCCCAACGGCGTGGTGTACGACCCCACGCGCGACGTCGTCTTCTTCACCCAATACGGCCCGGGCAAGATCATGCGCGTGGGCGCCGACGGCGCCGGCATGCCGGTCGAGGTGATCGACATCCCGAACGCCGCCCTCGATGGCCTGGCGATGGACGTCTGCGGCAACGTGTACGCGGTCGACAACGGCATGAATCGGCTGTTCCGCGTCGATCTCGACGCCGCGGGCGACAGCACGGGCGCCGAGGTGCTCTTGGCCACGTTCCCGAGCAACGTGGCCAACGCTCAGTTTGGCAGCGGGGCGGGGTGGGAGCCGACCTCGATGTACGCGGCGGGCAACCCCGGCGACGTCTACTCGGTCCCGGTCGGGGTCGCCGGCGCCCCCGTCCCGACCGTGCCTTGAGCGCGAACTTTTCCCCACGGGCGCGGCTCGGCTAGCCTCCCGAAGGTGCCGACGCTGCCACGCTCCACTATGTCGATGACCGGCTGGCCGCCATCTCACCCCCCCGGCCCCCCTCGCGCGGCGAGGGGGGTGCGGAGCATCTCGGGGC
>CALKVR010000447.1 GCA_938004815.1 uncultured Polyangiaceae bacterium
CTCAATCAGTGCGGCGGCGAGAGCGAGGGCTGGGGCGACTTTCTCGCGCTGACGCTCGCCGTGCGCGAGTCGGACGATCTCGGCGGCGTCTATTCGTCGGCGGTGTACGCGACGTTCCGCGACCCCGACGCGTCGTACTTCGGCACGCGGCGGTATCCCTACTCCACCGACATGGCGAAGAACCCGCTGACGTTCGAGCACATCCAGAACTCGGCAACGCTGCCGGGCGGCCCGCCGATGTCTCCGGGCGCCCCCTTCAACGCCGAGGTCCACAACACGGGTGAGGTCTTTGCCTCGATGCTGTGGGAGGGCTACGCCTCGATCCTAGCCGAGGCGAAGCTGCCTTCGCCGCGCTACACGTTCGACGAGGCGCGCCGGCGCATGACCGACTACGTCGTCGCGGGGATGCAGCTCGCTCCGGTGGAGCCGACCTTCACCGAGCAGCGCGACGCCCTGATCGCCGCCGCGTACGCCGCAGACCCCGCCGACGCCCTGCTCATCGCCGAGGGGTTCGCCAAGCGCGGCGCCGGCTCGTGCGCCGTCTCGCCTCCGCGCGACGCATTCGACAACGAGGGCGTCGTCGAGAGCTTCGAGGTCGCGCCGGCGGTGGCCGTGCGCTCGGTCGTCATCGACGACAGCGCGACGCCGTGCGACGGCGACGGCGTCGTCGACGTCGGCGAGATCGGTCGCGTCACCGTCACCCTCGCCAACCACGGTTACCTCGAAGCGCCCGCGACGACCGTTACCCTCTCGAGCGACAGCCAGGGCGTCACTTTCCCGAGCGGCGCCTCGATCGACGTGCCGACGCTGGCCGGCTTCGCCGAGGCCGCGGTCACGTTCGACGTGACGATCACTGGCGCCACCGCGCCCAGCCTCGCGACCATCGTCGCGACCGCGGTAAACCAGGCGTCTTGCAACCCCAGCGTGGTCTCGACCTCGCTGACGCGCATGCACTACGACGACGTGCCCGCCTCCTCGGCCTCGGACGATTTCGAGAGTTTGGCCGACGCCTGGACCCTCGACGGCGACGCGAGCGAGCTCATCTGGTCCAGGACGATCGACGAGGATGGCAACCGCCTCTGGCACGGCGTCGACTACTCGTCGATCTCCGACACCGCGCTCGAGTCGCCGGCCATCACGGTCTCCCAGACCGAGCCCCTCGTCCTCACCTTCTCGCACCGCTACAAGTTCGAGGCGAGCGACGACGGCGGGGGCAACTTCATCACCTGGGACGGCGGGGTGATCGAGATCAGCACCGACGGCGGCCTCAGCTGGGACGACGCGAGCACGATCGTCGATCCCGGCTACACGGGCACGATCGCCAATCTCGCCGACAACCCGCTCTCGGATCGTGACGGCTTCGTCGGCGAGAGCGAGGACTACCCCGCGATGCACACGGTGAGCATCGACTTCGGCAGCGCGCTCGCCGGGCAAACGGTCCAGTTCCGTTTTCGGATCGGGAGCGATCAGGCCGCGAGCGAGATCGGGTGGGAGATCGACGACGTCGGCTTCACCGGGATCGACGGCACGCCCTTCCCGAGTGTGCAGCCCAACGCCGCGACGTGCGACCCGCCCGATCCTCCCACCGGTCAGGGTGGTGGCCTGGGCGGCACCGGCGAGACGTTCGACGACCCGGCCGATCCCGACGGGCTCTACCCCGCCGGCGGCTGCTCATGCCGAACGGCAGGCACCGACGGAGCCGGCTCGGCCGGCTGGGCGCTCGGTCTGCTCTTCGCGCTCGCCTTCGGGCGACGCCGCACACGCCGCCAATCGCTGCGAAACGCGCTGTAGTTTCTTGGCCCCGTGTTTGGGACTGTGGCTTGCTACGCGCGTGCCTGCCCATAGATTTCTGAAGTGGTCTCTCGCCACCCTGCTTGCGGTTGCTCCATTTGCCTTCGCCGGGGCTGCGGCCGCCGTCGAAGAGTCGCCGGACGAGACGGCAGAGGCGCCGCTCTCCTCCGAGCCGAGCGAGGACGCCGACGACGCGGCGCCCGCCGAGCCGGTGAAGAAGGCCAAGCCCAAGCCCAAGAAGAAGGCGAAGGCGAAAGCGAAGAAGACCAAGGACAAGCACGTCGCCGCGAAGCCGAAGAAAAAGGTCAAATCGAAGAAGGACAAGGCCAAGGAGAAGGCGGTCGCGGCCAAGCCCAAGAAGAAGAAGAAGAAGGGCAAGGCCAAGGACGCCTCCGAGATCTACGAGGCCGACGACAGCAAGATCGCCAGCTCCGGCGACAAGAAGAAGAAGTCGGTCGCGCTCTCGAAGCCCAAGGTCGAAGAGAGCGGCGACAAGGACGACACGGCCAGCGAGGACACCGACAAGGGCAACCGAAAGGCCCGACGCCGGAAGCCCGTTCGTCGCCGCCAGAAGACGGCGGACTGAGAAATACGCAACAGGCGACAGGCGACAGGCGACCGACAATCCGCGCTACCGCCCTCGAGCTGGTAGCGCGGATTCGTTTTGTAGGA
>CALKVR010000448.1 GCA_938004815.1 uncultured Polyangiaceae bacterium
AAGAACGAAAAGGCCCGCGTCGCGACCACCCCCGCCGAGAAGGGCGCGGGCGCGCGCATCGCCAAGGGCGCCGCCGACGACGAAGAGCTCGAAGAGGACGCGAGCGCGCAGAAGAAAGCGAAGCGCTAGTGTCCTGGAGCCGCGCGCTGCTGGGCCTGCTGGTCGCGGCCGGCTACGCGCTCGCGCTGACGTCGATCTTCGTGGCACCCATCGCGCCTTGGGTCTTGCTCGTTCACGCGCTGTTCATCGCGATCGTCGTCAACCTCGGTGTGGGGTTCCTCAACCTCGGCGTGTTCGTCGACGTGGTGTCGCGCGGCCCAGCGGGCCGCCCCGCCGTGGCCCTCACGTTCGACGACGGCCCGCACCCGGTGCACACCCGGTCGGTGCTGCGCGATCTGGCGGCGGCCCGAGCCAAGGCGACGTTCTTTCTCGTCGGGCGCAAGGTCGACGCGCACCCCGACGTCGTCCGCGAGATCGTCGAGCAGGGCCACGAGGTCGGCCTCCACAGTCACGCGCACGATCACTACATGAACCTGCGGCACGAGGCGCGGATCACCGCCGACATCGAGCGCAACCAAGCTTCGATCGACGCGATCTGCGGAAGGCGCCCCATGCTGTTCAGGCCGCCCGTAGGGCTCACGAGCCCGCGGATCGCCGTCGCGGTGAAGCGGCTCGGCGTCCGGGTGATCGGCTGGTCGGCGCGCGCGTTCGATGGCGCCGGCCGTCCCGAGCCGAGCGTGGTCCTGGCGCGCGTCGCGCGTGATCTCGAGCCGGGGGCCATCGTCCTCCTGCACGACGCGGCCGAGCGCACCGACGAGCGCCCCACCAGCCTCGACGCGCTCCCGGGCCTGCTCCGGCTCCTCGGCGAGCGCGGCCTCGAGCCGGTGACGGTCTCGGAGCTGATCGGCGCGGCCGAGGCGGCGCCGAGCCTCTCTGCGGCGGGTGCGCCAGGCCTTCCTGACCGTGCGCGCCCGTAGTAACGAGGGGGCATGATCAAGGTCGGTGACAAGGTCCCCAGCGTGAAGGTCAAGGTCGCGGGCGAGTCCGGCGGCGGTGAAGAGACGACCACCGAGGCGCTCTTCGCCAACAAGAAGGTGGTCCTGTTCGGCCTGCCCGGCGCCTTCACGCCGACCTGCTCGGCCAAGCACCTGCCCGGCTACGTCGAGCGCGCGGCCGAGCTAAAGGGCAAGGGCGTCGACATCATCGCGTGCGTGTCCGTCAATGACGCGTTCGTCATGTCGGCCTGGGCCCGCGACCAGAAGGCGTTCGGCAAGGTGACGATGATCGCCGACGGCAACGCGGACTTCGCCAAGGCCCTCGGCCTCGAGCTCGACCTCGCGAGCGCCAACATGGGCCTTCGCAACAAGCGCTACGCGGCCGTCATCGTGAACAACGTCGTCACCGCCCTCGCGATCGAAGAGCCCGGCAAGTTCGAGGTCTCGAGCGCCGAGGCCATCGTCCAGCATCTTTGATCGGCTCGCCGCACGCCCGCGCCCGCGCCCTCAAAGCGCGCTGACGAAGTCCCAGATCAGCTGGCCGCCGACGAGCGGCCAGCCGTGCGTCGACCCGTCGTAGCCGCCCTCGCTGTGCTCGCACCAGGTGACGGGCAGCCCCGGGTTGCAGCCCTGGTAGACGGCGCACGCGTTGCTCTCGTCGGTGGCGACCACGCTCGCGTGCACCTCGGCGATGGTCGGGATGGTGTCGGCGCTGCACCCGTTTTTCTCCCGCCAGAAGTCGCGCGCGACTTCGCCCGAAGGAAAGCTCGGGTCGGCGTAGCCGTGGATCACGAGCGCGGCGACGTCGCCCACGCACCCGTCGTCCTGGGGCAGGTAGCCGGCGACGGGCGAGATCGCGAGCAGGCGATCGCCGAAGCGGCAGCCCACCAGGTTGCTGAAGTGCGCGCCGGAGCTGGTGCCGGCCGCGAACACGCGATCGACGTCGATGCAGTACGAGGCGAGCACGTGGTCGAGCACGGCCTCGAAGAAGGCCGAATTTTGATCGAAATCGTCACCCCAGCTCGGCCCCGCGATCGACGTCATGTAGACGAGCACCGCGTCGTCCTCCATCACGCTCTGGAAACCGGCGCAGTCGCCGGCTTGGCACTGCGGCCCGGTCCGCCCCGCGCCATGGAAGGCGAAGCCGAGCGGGTACGGGTGAGCGGGGTCGTAGCTCGCGGGGATCGAGATCACGTAGTCGCCCGTCTCGCCCCCGACGTCGATCGTCAATGCACCCGTCGCCGGATCGGCGAGGCCGCACCCCGGGCTCGGCGTCGGACCGCCCGAGCCGCCCGAGCCGCCTTGCCCGCTGCCCGAGCTGCTCGAGCCCTGACCCGTGGATGACGTCGCCCCCGAGCCGGTCGACGCGTTCGACCCGTTCGGGCCGGACGCGGTCGAGCTCGACGCCCCCGCTCCATCGGTTCCGCTGGTCGCGTCGTCGCCGCAGCTCGCTGCGATCATCACGACGCACGGGACGCAGGACGAGGCGAGGGCGCGCAGAGGGCGGAGCATCTGCTGATGCTAACAGGCCGCCGGCTCAATCGGGCCACTCGAGCAGGACCTTACCGAGCGCGCGCCGCGTGGCGAGAAACTCGTGGGCCTGCGGCGCGTCGGCGGCGGGAAAGATCTTGCTGACGTGCGGCGACAGCTCCATGTCGGCGACCTCGGCGAGGCGCTCGGTGAGCCGCGCGGCCCAGCCGTCGTCGCGCAGGATGTGGAGCGCGTTGAGGCCGAAGAGGCCGACGTTCTTGTTCATGAGCCCGAACACCGAGGGTCGCGGCGTCGAGAGCGCGGCCCACCCGAGACGGAGAAAGCTCCGCTTGCCGTCTTTGACGCCCGAGTTGAGGCCCATGCAGACCATCCTGCCCGTGTAGCCCAGCCGGTCGATCTGCCGCGTGATGGAT
>CALKVR010000449.1 GCA_938004815.1 uncultured Polyangiaceae bacterium
GGTCTGTGCAGAGCCGCCGCAAGAGCCCCCACAAGCCGAGAGCCACAGGCCGAGCGCTGCCGCAGCGGTTCGCACGAAGGCCACACGAAGCGTCACGCGCGGCGATCTACCACGGTGGCGCTCGCTCCGCACGATCGCTGCTCCCCTTCCGTTTTCGGCTCCGTTGTCCTATCGAACATGACCGTGGCCCGCGCCGATGACACGATCGTTCCCCCCGCTCCTCACCCCCGCCTGGTGTACCGCCGCATCTTGCTCAAGCTGAGCGGCGAAGCCCTCTGCGGAGAAGAGGGCGGCTTCGGGATTCGCCCCGAGACCCTCGCCCATGTCGCCTCCGAGCTGGCCGAGCTCCACAAGCGGGGCGTCCAGATCGGCATCGTCGCGAGCGCGGGCATGGACCGGTCGCAAAGCGACTACATGGGCATGCTCGCTACCGTCATCAACTCGCTGGCGCTGCAAGACGCGCTCGAGAAGTACGGCTGCCCCACCCGCGTCATGACCGCGCTCGAGATTCGCCAGGTCGCCGAGCCGTACATCCGGCGCCGCGCCCTCCGTCACCTCGAGAAGGGGTACGCCGTCATCTTCGCCGCCGGCACCGGCAACCCGTACTTCTCCACCGACACCGCCGCCGCTCTCCGCGCGATGGAGATCAGCGCCCAGGCGCTGTTCAAGGCCACCAAGGTCGAGGGCATCTACAACCGCGACCCGCGAAAGCACACCGACGCGCAGATGTTCGCCCGCATCAGCTACGACCGTTTCCTGGTCGACCGCATCGGCGTGATGGACTCGACTGCGGTCACCCTCTGCCGTGAGAACCGCATGCCCATCCGGGTGTTCAAGCTCAGCGACCGGGGAAACATCCTGCGCGTGTGCGAGGGAGAGGACATCGGAACGGTGGTCGAGGAGAGCTGACGGCTACCGCGCGCGCTTGGTCACGTACGCGAGCGTCTGCGTGTCGCGGTCGGGCTTGCCGTCGAAGTCACCGATCAGCCGCTCGATCGCGAACCCGTTGTAGTGGAGCAGCGCCTCGAGCTCTCGAGGGTAGAACTGGCGGTGCGCGAGGGGTGTCACGAAGGGCTCGTGCCCGGGGTCGATCGGCTCGAACTCCATCGACACGAAGAGCACTTGCCGGAGCGGATCGTAGTCGAAGCGCTCGCCGTACTTCACGCGCCCCACGCCGGGGTAGACGAACGGCCGGGTGCGGTGGAGCTTCTGCGGATCGCGAGAGAGCTCCTCGGCATCCGGGACCGACACGTCGAAGACGAAGCGGCCCCCCGGCTCGAGGTGCTCGGTGACGCGCGCGAGAAAGCGCTCCACGTCGACGCGGGTGTAAAGGTGCAGGAGCGCGTTGAAGGGGCAGATGACGAGCGGGAAGCGCCTGGAAAGGCGCTTCTTGGTCATGTCCCCCGCGACGACCCGGACGCGCGCACGCACGTCGGCGGGCTCGTTCGCGAGCCGCGCCCGAAGGTCGGCGAGCATCGTGGGCGACAGGTCGACGCCCGTCACGTCGGTGCCGGCCCGCGCCAGGGCGAGCGAGATGCGGCCGTTGCCGCACCCGTACTCGAGCACCGGCCCGCGGCGCCGCTGCGCGAGGCTCACGTAAAACGCGACGTCGTCGCGTCGACGTGCGTACGTCTTCGCGTAGTACGCGGGGTCTTCGTAGTGCGCGCTCGTCCCAGCCGCGAGCTCGCGGTCGGCCCGCCGCCCGCGGCCGGGGGGCCCGCCGGGGCTGGGCCGGCTCACGTCAGCCGTACGCGAGCTTCTGCTGCTTGATGTACTCGTTCACCGCCTCGCTGCTGGGGCGGTTGAACTGCACCTTGCCCGCAGCGATCTCGCGCAGAGCCGTAACGGCCGGCTTGTTCTTCGAGCGAACCAGCGGGTCGTTGCCCTTCATCAGGGCGCGGCAGCGCTGCGCTGCCAGCACGACCAGGGCGAACCGGTTCTCTTCACGCTCGAGGCAATCTTCGACGGTGACGCGGGCCATAAGGGACGGGGGAGATAGCGCGGCTACACCCCGATGTACAGCCGATGAGCGAAATTCCGCTCGAGCTTGGCCTTGATGACCTTCTCGGCCGCGGACTCGATGTCGTACTCTATCCGCCTGAAAGAAAACCTTTTTTCATCGCTGTCGAAGATCGTGAAGCTGGCCCGGTTGTCGTAATCCCGGGGCTGGCCGACCGACCCCACGCTGACGATGTACTTCTTGTCTTTCTCGAGCTTGAAGTCGACCGCGGGCAGCTCTTCGACCGTGGTCGGCGTCAGGGCGAACACCTTGCAGAGGTGCGAGTGCCCGATGAGCGTCAGGTGGCCGAGCTCGTCGAACATCGGCAAGCACTCGCGGGCCTGCTCGGGCGCGAAGATGTACTCGAAGTCCTCGAGGCGGACGGGCGAGCCGTGGCAGAGGTCGACCTCGATGTCCTCGAGCTTCTCTTTGTAGGGGAGCGAGCGAAGCCACGCCATGTTCTCTGCCGAGAGCATCGCCGCGTGCGTGTCGAGGGCTTGCCGGGCCGCCTCGTAGTAGTAGGAGTAGTCCATCCGCCCGGCGACCGCGGCGTCGTGGTTGCCGAGGATCGTCTTTTTCGCCGTCTCGCGGACGAGGGCTGCGCACTCGTTCGGCGAGCCGCCGTAGCCTACGGTGTCGCCGAGACAGTAGTAGACGTCGATCTTCTCGGACTTGTACGACTCGAGGATCGCGCTCAGCGCTTCGTAGTTCGCGTGGGTGTCACTGAAAACGCCGAGGCGCACGACGGCAGAGCCTAGCACGACGGTGTTACCCTTCGGAAGGAGAGCGTCCGATAAACGATGACGACGAGCGACGACCACCCCAAGAACGGCAGCAACGGCTCGAATGGCTCCAATGGCTCGGTGTTGGCCGGGCTCGAGCCGCCCGCCGCCGCCCCACCGCACCTCCAGCCGCCGCACCTCCAGCCATCGGTGCCGCCCGCCATCGAGGAGCTGGCCGAGGCCTGCGTCCGGTTCGTAGAGCGGGCGATCGGGGTCCGGCTGGACTACACCCTGGAGACCCTGCCCCTCCTCGACCACTACATCGAGGCCGCGCGAGAGACCCTCAGAGAGAAAAAGGCGGGTGAAGAGGGGCCCACGTTGTCGATCGTGGCCCAAGCCGCGGGCGCCTACTTCGGCGAGGTGGTGCGACGCCGCCACCTCGCCTGGTGGCGGCTCGACGCCGAGCCCGAAGAGCACCGGCTCGAGTTTCACCACGTCTACTTGGTCGTTCGGCCGGTGATGTTGATGCTCGACGCCCTCACCCTCGAGTCGGGCGACAAGCCGTCGGGCGCTCTCTCGGGCTTCGAGCTCGACGAAGACGACCGCGCCGCCGCCGCTGCCCGGCTGGCCGAGCTTCCGCCCGTCCCGCTCGAAGAGTACGTATCGCCGTCGACGCGCCTCGAGGTCCTGGACATCGTGGTCGACGCGGTGCGCGCGTACCACATGGCCGAGGGCGTGCCGGTTCAGGAGCTCGAGCCCGACGACTACCTGGACGGTTGACCCGACGCCCCCTCGCGACGTGAGGGGGCTGGGGGGGGGTGAAACTGCAGGAACGGGCGCCACCTAGTGATACGGTGAGTGCCGTGTGGTTGTGGATCATCCTCTCGGGCTTGCTGATCCTCATCGCGTGGGCGCTCTACTGGGTGCTCGGGTGGGGGACGACGATTCCGATCGTCGCGACCGTCGGCATCGTCCTGGCTCTCGGGACCGTCTTCTTCGTACGGTGGATGCTCGCCCGCCGGCGCGCCCAGAAGCTCGAGGGCGCCATCGCGGCGCAGGGCAACCAGCAGGCGATGAACGCCCGGCCCGAGCGCCGGGCCGAGATCCAGGAGCTGCAAAAGCAGCTCAATCAGGGCATCCAGGCGATCAAGAGCTCGAAGGTCGGCCGTTCGGGCAAGCGCGGCACCGCCGCGCTGTACTCGATGCCCTGGTACATGATCATCGGGCCGCCCGGCGCCGGTAAGACGACCGCGCTCAAGCACTCCGGCCTCGTGTTTCCGTTTCAGGCCCAGGGCGGGGGCGGCCTGCGTGGCGTCGGCGGCACCCGCAACTGCGACTGGTGGTTCACCAACGAGGCGATCCTCCTGGATACGGCGGGGCGCTACACCACCGAGCAAGACGACCGCGACGAGTGGCTGAGCTTCCTCGCGTTCTTGAAGAAGTACCGGCCCGACCGGCCCATCAACGGCATCATCATCGCGATCAGCATCAACGAGATCCTCGACGCCGGCGAGCAGCAGATCGAGTCGACGGGCAAGAAGCTCCGCGCCCGCATCGACGAGGTGATGAGCCAGCTCCACATGCAGGTCCCGGTGTACCTGCTCTTTACCAAGATCGATCTCATCGCCGGGTTCGTCGAGTTCTTCGGCGACATGAAGAAGAGCGACCGGTCGCAGCCGTGGGGCTCGACGCTCAAGCTCGACCTGCCCAAGAACGAGCCGGGCAAGGTGTTCGACGCCGAGTTCGATGCCCTGGTCAAGGGCCTGCACTCGCGCGCGCTGCGCCGGATGGTGATGGAGCGCAGCCGCGAGGCGCGCGAGCGCATCTACCAGTACCCGATCGAGTTCGCGGGCCTGAAGCGCACGCTCTCCGACCTCGTCGCCGTCACGTTCGCCCCCAACGCCTTCCAGGGCACGCCCACCTTCCGCGGGTTCTACTTCACGAGCGGCACCCAAGAGGGCAAGCCGATGGATCGGGTGCTCGGCCGCATGAGCGCCGCGATGGGGATTCGCCCGGCCGAGGCGCAGCAGCAGACGACCGTCGAGTCGAAGAGCTACTTCCTCCACGACGTGTTCATGAACATCATCTTCCCGGACGGCGACATCGCGGTCCGGAGCGCGGCCGAGATCCGGCGGCAACTGCTCCTGAAGTTCGTGGTTGCGATGGCGACCCTCGCCCTCGCGATGATCCTCGGCCTACCCGCCTGGCGGTCCTACACGAACAACAAAGACTTCCTCGAGGCCTCCCAGCTGCGCGCCAGCAAGGCGGCAGAGGTGAACTGGACCGACGGCGGCGCAGCCAGCCAGAAGTTCCCCCCGATGAAGCCGCTGCTCGAGCAGCTGCGCACCCTCGACACCTACGAGGCCGAGGGCGTCCCCTGGGGCATGGGCTGGGGCATGTACATGGCCGAGCGCGTCCGCGGCCCTCTGCTCCGCGTGTACGTCGCGCAGATGCAGGCGGCCTTCGTCGTCCCCGTGAAGCAAAAGCTCGAGGCCGAGCTCAAGCTCGCCGACGGCTCGAAGTACCTCGAGCACTGGCGCCTGCTCAAGCTCTACCTGATGCTGAACGACGTCGAGCACCTCGACGTCGAGTGGGCGACCGGCCGCTACACCGCGCGTTGGGTCGAGCAGCTCAAGGTGACGGCCGATCTCTCCGACTCGGAGATGAAGGCGCTCTGCCGGCCCCACGTGCAGTACTACTTCGAGCTCCTCAAGGCGAAGAAGGTCGTGCCGATGACGCTCGACACCGACCTCGTCGACCGCGTGCGCGCCGCGCTGCAAAAGGTGCCTATCCCCCAGCGCTACTACGACATGTTCGTCAACTCGCTCATGGACGAGCGAATCGACGAGGCGGGCGACCTCACGATCGACAACCTGGTCTTTCCCCCGAAGCAGCTGCCGCTCCTGTTCCCCGATCGCGCCGAGGTCCTCAAGTACTTCGAGAGCCGTCGCTACAAAGAGACGCAGAAGTACCAGGAGGTCCCCGGGCCCCTGTCTCTTATACACATCTGACGCTGCCGACGAAGAGGATAG
>CALKVR010000450.1 GCA_938004815.1 uncultured Polyangiaceae bacterium
GCGGCCGCGTCGTCGACGTCCTCGGGCCACGAGTCGACGATCTTCGCGCGGACCGCGTCGGGGGCGTAGTCGATCACCGCGCCCGGGAAAGCCGCCCGGACGCGGGCCGCGATGGCAGACGCAGAGAGGCTGAACGCCCCGACGTTGTAGACCGTCGACGTGAGGCGCTCCTTGTCGGCGTCCAGGATCTGCACGAGCGCGGTGACGGCGTCGGGCATGGCCATGAAGGGGATGGTGGCGCCCTCGCCCACGAAGCAGCCGTACGGCTCGCCCTTGGCCGCCGAGTGCAGCATCTCGGGGCCGAAGTCGCTCGTGCCGCCGGTGGGGACCGTGTCGGCCGAGATGAGGCCGGGGAAGCGGAGCGAACGAAAGTCGAGCCGCGCCACGTTCGCGAGGGCGCCGAGCTGCCGGTGAAAGTGCGTGAAGTACCGGCCCAGATGCTCGCAGTAGAGCTTGTTGCAGCCGTACATCGTCACCGGCACGTTCCACTCCTGCTCCTTGATGCGGCCGACGCTCTTCTTGGTGGCGGCGTCAGGCAGGCCGTAGACGGCGATCGAGCTGGGAAAGAGGAACCGCACGGGCCGGCCGAGGCGTGCCGACTGCTGCTGCGCGACGCGAAGGAGGTTCAGCGTGCCCTCGACGTTGACCTGGTGGGCGAGCTCGGGGTCGCGCTCGCCACGCGTGGAGAGCAGCGCAGCCAAGTGGAACACCGCCTCGATCTCGTGATGGGCCGCGATCTGGTCCATCAGATACCGGTCCATGATGTTGCCGGTGTAGCTCGCGACGCACTGCTGCCGGATGCTGTCGGGGGCCGGCGTCAGATCGAGGCTCACGACCGCGTATCGACCCTCTTTCTTGAGCCGGTCGATCAGGCTGTGGCCGATCTCGCCGTTCGAGCCCGTGATGAGGACGACGCCCTTCGCCATGCGCGCGACCCTACCACGGCCGAGGGCGGCGGGCGCGGGCACGGCTCCGGCGTACGGGAAGGGGACGGTTCGCGCGCCATTGGTGCGTTGGTGCGCACCAACGCACGTCACGGCTCAAAACAGAGGGTGCCGACCCCGAGCTTGCCTGCCCCCCGAGCCGGGCCTAAGACGTCATGGCGAGTCGATCGGGCTCGTGCTGCTGGAGCCGGCATGTCTCTGGGTTCACCGCCTCGCTTTTCGCCCAAGCCCGAGTGGCTCAAGGTCCGCGCCCCGGGCGGTGATCGGTATCACGAGCTCAAGCGCACGCTGCGCGAGCTCGACTTGCACACGGTCTGCGAAGAGGCGCGTTGCCCGAACGTCGGCGAGTGCTGGCGCGAGGGCACGGCGACGGTGATGCTCCTCGGTGACGTCTGCACCCGCGGGTGTCGCTTCTGCGCCGTCACCACCGGTGATCCGCGGGGCGCGGTCGATCCCCGCGAGCCCGAGCACGTCGCGCGCGCCATCGCCAAGCTAGAGCTCGTCTACGTGGTGATGACGATGGTCAACCGCGACGATCTGCTCGACGGCGGCGCCGAGCACGTGGCGCGCACCGTCCGCCGCTTGCGCGAGCTGCGGAGCGACATCCTCATCGAGACCCTCGTCGGTGATTTCGCGGGCAAGGGTGACGCCGTCGACGTCGCATGCGACGGTAACCCCGACGTGTTCGCGCACAACGTCGAGACGGTGAAGCGCCTGCAGCGCACGGTCCGCGACGTTCGTTCCAGCTACGAGCGCTCGCTCGAGGTCCTCGGCCGCGCCAAGAAGCACGCGCAGACATTCGCGGCCGAGCCGGGCCGGCGCCCGATGCTCACGAAGAGCTCGATCATGGTCGGTCTCGGCGAGACCGACGACGAGGTGGTCGAGGCGATGCGCGATCTTCGGGCGGCGGGCGTCGACATCGTAACGATCGGCCAGTACCTGCGGCCGTCGCCCAAGCACCACGCCGTGGTCCGGTTCGTCGAGCCCGCGACGTTCGCCGACTACGAGGTCGAGGCCGAAAAGCTCGGCTTCTTGTACGCCGCGTCCGGGCCTCTCGTTCGCTCGAGCTACAAGGCGGCCGAGGTCTTCTTGCGATCGCTGCTCGACGATCGGGGCGCCGACGTCTCGGTCTCGCTCGACGAGCGCCTCGCGCGCGCGCGTGAAGAGGCGCGGCGCGCCGCGTTCGACCCCGCCGACGGCGGCCCGAAGCTCGTCCCCACTTCTTCTCTCGTGAGGTCCCGGTGAACGCCAAGCTCGTCGTGTTCGGCGCGGTGCTCGCGTTCGCAGGCTGTGGCGGCGACGACGATCCGCCGACCGGCGCGACCGGCGCCGGCGCGGGGC
>CALKVR010000451.1 GCA_938004815.1 uncultured Polyangiaceae bacterium
CGACTGGACGAGGGCCGGAACGTCGGCGGCGGTGTAGCCCACGGCAGAGAGGCGCGAGGGCATACCGACGTCGCCGAGGAGCCGCTCGAGCGCCCGCGCCAAGAGATCGCCGCCGTCTCCAGGCGCCGCGCCGCGCGTGTCGGCCCCCAACCACCGCGCCGCTTCGAGGTGACGCGCCGGCGAGGTCGACGCCGACCAACGAAAGACCGCCGGCGCGTTGAGGATCACCGAGAGCCCATGCGGGACCATCCCGGCTTCTTGGTAGCCGACCGCGTGAAAACCGCGACCGTGGGCCAGGCCCGCGACCGCGTACGCCATGGCGTGCGGCACGTGCACGCCCGCGTTTCCAAAGGCGATGCCGGCGAGCGTCGCCGCCCACATCACCTCGGTGCGCGCCTCGGCGTCGGTCGCGTCGGTGACCGCGCGGACCAAGAACTGCCCGAGCAGCTCGAGCGCCTCCCGACAGCCCACGTCGCTGTGCGGGTTCGCGCCCTGGCTCATCGCCCGAACCGGCGCTCGCTTGCGCCGCACGTAGGGGCGCGCCGTGTACGACTCCAACGCGTGCGCGAGGACGTCCATCCCGCTCGACGCGACGACGCCGGCGGGGAGCGTATCGGTAGCCATCGGATCGACGAGCGCCTCGGTCGGGCGAAGGGCCGCGTGGGCGATGCCCGTCTTGGCATGGAGCTCGGGGAGATCGAAGATGGCGATGCCGGTGACCTCGCTGCCCGTGCCGCTGGTGGTCGGGCACGCCAGGTGCGGGCGCAGCGCGCCGGGAACGGCGCGGCCCTCGCCCACCGGCGCTGCGGCGTACGTGAGCACGGGCGCCGGGTACGACGAGAGCAGGCTCGCGGCCTTGGCCGTATCGATGACCGACCCGCCGCCGACCGAGACGAACCCGTCCGGCTTCGCCTCCGCCGCAAAGCGCGCGGCATCTTCGAATGAACTGCGCGTCGGCTCGACCCGGACGGCGTCGAAGAGCACGGCGTCCACACCGGCGGACGCGAGGCTCTCGCGGGCGGCGGTGACGATGGGGAGCGAAACGAGCCGCGCGTCGGTGAGGAGCGCGACCCGTGCGAGACCGTGGGCGCGGCAGCGGTCGCCGAGCTCACGGATCGCCCCGCGACCGAACGTGACACGACACGCCTCGATCGTGAACGCCGCCTCGGCGTCGGCCGAGTCGCCGCCGGCTGCGGCGAGGGCGAGGAAGTGTCCGCAGCCCATGCCCGAGTGAGGCTCTCGCGTCCCCGCTGCGTCGTCAAACACGCCTGTTCAGCGCGCCAGGTACGCGGACACGCTCTCGACCATCTCGGTGAAGCTCGACGCGACGAAGAGGGTGCCCTGGTAGCTCGTCGGGTCGAAGGGCGTCTCGACGACGCGGTCGATGTCGAGAGGCACGAGGCGCGCCTCGCGCTCGAATCGCCCGATCTCCCCGAACGACGAGAGGAGCCCGGCGCCGCACACGCGCAGGCCGCCCGCCTCTTCGACGACCCCGAACTCGAGCGTGTACCAGTAGAGCCTGATGAGGCGGTCGATCACCTCGGGCGCGGCCCGCTTGCTGGCGGCCCCGAACGCGCGGCTCAGGCGCACGAAATCGGGATGGACCAGGGTCGGCCCGTGACCGACGACCTCGTGCACCACGTCGGGCTCCGGCGTGTAGAGCGGGCGCGAGTGGTGCCGCATGTACTGGGTCGCGAGGAAGACGCCATCGTCGAGGTGGTCCATGAAGACCTTGGGGGTGATGAGCCCCGCCACCGGGAGCATCGCGAAGCCGGTGACGGGCGCGAGCGCGTCGTTCACCGCCGCGAGCTGCGGGATCCGGCCGCGGTCGAGCGCGAGGCGCGCGGCGCCCTCGCGGTAGGCCGCGCACGCGTAGCGCTCGTGGAGCGGCGCGAGGTGGTCCCACACCGTGCGCCAGACCGCGTGCTCCTCCGGCGTGTAGTCGACGGTCGGCACGGGCTTGCCGCGCTCGTAGCCGAGCGCGAGGGCGGCGATCTCGTTGCGGCGGGCGCGGTAGCCCGCGTCGCGGAACCCAGGGTGATCTTGATCGAGCGCGACGAGCTCACGGCCGAGCACGCACGTAGCGTGGCGCCCGGCCGAGCCCGCGTCGAGCGACAATCGCGCTATTCGTTCGCCTCGACGACGATCGTGATCGATTCGGGCTTGATGATGGGCGCCTCCATGTCCGCGCCGAGGTTCTCGTCGCCCTGCTTGCCCAGGATGTCGTCGAACCGCAAGACGAGGTCGTTCGACTTCTCGGCGACGTAGACGGCGCCCAGGGCGACCGAGAGGTCGACCGGGTTACCGAGCTTGGTCTGGTCGCCGCTCGCGCGCCAAAGGACGTCGACGACGCCATCGGCCGTCGAGGCGGCCCCGATCGTGAACAGCTGGCCATCCGTGGCCGACATCGGATCGCCGACGTCCGAGAGGACGAGGACGTCATCCTCCGGCAGGTAGGCGATGCCATGCAGGTTCACGCTCACGCCTTCACCGGCGACGGCCGGCGTGATCGTGCGCGTCGGCCCTGCCGCGCCGAAGCCGTTCGAGAAAGCCTCGTACACGAGGACGACGCCGTCGGTGCCGGCGACGAAGAGGAGATCGGACGTGGGATCGTGAGCCGCGTCCCAGACCCCGCGGTCGCCGCCCAAGTTGGTGACGGTCCAGACCGGCCCGACGTCGCCCGTCGCGTCGATCGCGAAGCCGGAGAGACGCTTCTGCGTCGGATCGGCCACGACGATGGCGTCGAGCGCCTCGGAAACGAAGAGGCCCTTCGGCGCGACGAGCCCCGTGTTCGCGCCCTCGATTCGCCTGCTGCCGCCGCCGATCGTGACCGCATCGGGCGCGGCCGCGAGGTCGGTCACGACCATGACGCCGCCGAGCGCGCCCGGCCGGTCGTACGTGAGGACGGCGTCGCCGCCCGCGGTCAAGGTCGCGCTTTGCACGCTCAGGATGTCGCCGATGTCCCCGATGGACGCCTCGACGCTGAGCGCGGGCAGCATGCGCACCACGGCGTCCGCGTCGCGGCCATCGGGGTTCGCCGCGACGAGGACGCGACCGTTGAGTCCGCCCACGATCGCGAGCGACTCGCCCTTGGCCAGGTCGCCAGAGGCGTCGGCCGCGGCGTCGAGCGAGCCGGTGAGCCCGGTGATGTCGTCGAACCGGTGGACCTTGTCGTTCGCCTTCTCTGCGACGTAGACGTCGTCGCCGAGCGCGCTCGCGTCGACCGCGATGTCCACGGGGTTGCCGAGCCCGGTGAGGGGCCCGAAGATCCGCGCGCGAACTTGCTCGAGGCCCGTGGCGGTGGCCGGATCGGCGATCGTGAAGATCTGGCCATCGGTCGCGATCGCGGGGTCACCGACGTCGCTCAAGACCAGCTGGTGCGGCCGAAGGAGCGTGTTGACGCTCGGCACGTACGCGATCCCATGCAAATTCTGGCTCACCTTGGCGGCGTTGTCGGCGGGTGAGAACGTCCGGGTGGGGCCGCTCGCGCCCTGCGACATCGAGAACCCGTCGTAGACGAGCACGTCGCCGCTCGTCGCCGACACGTACAGCCGATCGCCGGCATCGTCGTAGGCGGTGTCCCACGCTGCGTCGCCACCGAGGTCGACGACGAACGCGGGCGTCGCGTCGCCCGTAGCGTCGAGCGCGAACGCCTTGATGTCCGACGCGCCCGGGTCCGAGACGAGGACGAGCGCCTCGGACTCGAGGACCTCGATCCCGCGGGGGGTCGCGAGGCCGGTCGCGGGGCCCTCGATGCGGCGAGAGCCGGCGCCGAGCGTCCCGGACGTCTGGCTCGCCAGGCCGTTCACGACCATGACACCGCCCGTCCCGCCCGCCGCGTCGTACGTCAACCAGCCGTCACCGTTCGAGCGGAGCGCGAGGCTCTGGATGCTCGCGATGACGCCGATCTGCCCGTGGGTGAGGAGCAAGCCGCCCGCCTCGTTCGTGAGGACGACCGCGTCGGCGGGGTTCGCGGTGACGAAGAGCCGCGCGGTCGGCTCGCTGCCGCCTTGACCGCCCCCGCCGCCGTCACCGCCGCCGCCGCCGGTGTCACCAGCGCCGGAGCCCGAGCCGGTCGCCGTCGATGATGACGATGCTGTCGTCGGCCCATCGGTGGACGCGTCGTCATCGCTGCACGCCGGCGCGCACAACGCGACGATACCCAGGGTCACGCACGCTGCCCAACCTTCGAGACGATGCTCCGTCACCCGCATGAGTCACCTCCAAGCAAGTCGACCAACGGCCACGGTTTCATGGCCTGACCAACCAGGTTGGAGATGCGCGTGAGGTTGCACAAGCCGATCGGATCGATCGCATCGACGGGGACGCGATCGACCCGATCACGGCGAGCGCACGCGCACGCCGTCGCGGCGATCGATCAGTTGCAGACGGGGGAGCCGAGCGGGATGTGCGGGCAGTGGCCGACCGGATCGAGCGACGCCGCCGTGAGGTGGTACATCCGGCACGCGAAGCTGTTCCCGGACGTGGTCGACGTGTTGTACGCGGGCGCGGTCGGGAACATCGCGCACTCGGTGAGACACTGGTTGAGCGTGGCGTAGACCTGATTCGCGCCCGTGCACACGCCGAGCGCGATCGTGCAGAAACCCTCGCAGTTGCCGCCGCACGCGCCCGCGCCGCCGGGGCCGGCGTGGGGGCAGTGCGTCGCGGGATCGGCCATCGCCGCGCCCGCGTGGTACGTGCGGCACCCGACCGTGTTGCCACCGGTGTCGGCGGCGGTGCCGTCGGGGATCGGCGAGCACGACTCGAGACACGCCGCCGTCGACACGTACTGGTCGTTGGTGCCCGTGCAGTTGGTCTCGATGACGTTGCAATAGCTGGTGCACGTCGGCCCCGGCGTGCACTCGGAGAGGCCCGTGTCGCAGGTGTTCGGGGCGAGGCAGCCGCCGTTGTCGCTGCACGATGCGGTGCAAGCGGACGGCCCGCACACGTACGGTGCGCACGTGCTCGACCCGCCGTCGGCGCAGGTGCCGCCCTGACACGTGTCGGCCAGCTGCGCGACGCCGCCGGTGCAGCTCGGCGCGCCGCAGACCGTCCCGTTCATCGCGTTCTGCTGCCCACACATCCCGCTCGTGCAGCTGGCGACCACGCACGCGCCCGGCGGATCGGTGCAGTCTGCCGGCGTGTTGCAGTCGACGCACGAGCCCATCCCGTCGCAGACCGAGCCGCCCATCGCGCACGGATCGCCCTGGGGCGCAGGGGGGTTCATCGGGTTACCGCCGATGCATTGATCGAGCGTGCACTCGTTACCGTCGACGGGGATGTCGCCCGCGGTCACCTCGGGCTGGATGACACCCGCCCCGTTACACTCGAGCGTCTGGCAGTCGCCCGCCGTCTGCTGGCCGGCGGGGAGCGGAGTGTTCGCGGCGGTGAACGTGAAGCCGCAGACACCCATGTTGCACGTGCGCGTCTTGCAGAAGTCGTCTTGCCCGGGGCAGTCGGAAGGGACGGTGCAGCCGACGCATTGCCCGGCCGCGTTGCACGTGAGGCCGGCGCCGCACGCCATGCCCGGCTGGGGCGTGTGGGTGGGGTCGCCCGCGTCGCACGCGTCGAGCGTGCACGGGTTCGAGTCGTCCTCGACGTCGAGATCGTCGTTCACCTGCTCGGTGTCGCCGGCGCCGTCGCAGACGGTCGACTCGCAGTCGCCGATCTGCTGGACGGCGATGGGCGTGCCGTCGGCGGTGAAGTCGACGCCGCAGGCGCCGCCGGCGCAGGTGGGGGCCGCGCACTCGGTCGCCTTGCCGCAGGTGGTGGCGCTCAGGCACTCGACGCACTCGCCGGTGCTGTCGCACACCCCCCCGCCGTCGCACGACGAGCCCACGGGGAGCGGCTCGTGCACCCGCATCCCCATGCTGCACGAGTCGGCGGTGCACGGGTTGTTGTCGTTCTTGATGTCGTCGTCCTGAGGGACGGCCTGGCTCGAGCCCGCGCCGTCGCACTCGATGCGCTTGCAGTCTTCGAGCGCCTGCGTCGAAGCCGGCGTGCCCAACGCGACGGGGTCGATCCCGCAAACGCCTGCGTTGCACACCGCGTCGCCGCACTCGCCGGTGTCGGGGCAGTCGGCGGCCGTCTTGCATGGCGTCGAGCCACCGCCCGGGCCGCTCGACGACGTCCCGGAGCCGCCGCCGCCCGTCGAGCCGTCATCGCCACAAGCCAGGAACGCGAGGGGCGCCCCGAGGAGCAGCCAGAAGAAATTGCGCATCGCCGGACAGGTTACTGAAAAACCGGCTTGGAGTTGTCGCTCGATGAGGGCGTGGGCGCGGTTTCGGCCCGAGGGCGCGGTCTCACGAGCGCGAGAGTGCGAGGATCTCACGGTTCGGGACGAGGTTCCGCTCGAACGCGGTGCGGTCCTCGGGCTCGAGCTTGGCGGCGGTCGCCCGCAAGCGCTTGACCGCGGTCGCGAGCGCGTCGGCGGCCGCCTCGACGCGGCCGAGCCCGCGCAGGGCGAGAACGCGGACGAGATCGATCCACGCGCGCTCGAGTGGGTAGGTCTGCCCCTCGCGCGCGAGTAGGTCGAACGCCGAAACGTGCGCGAGCGCGTCGTCGAAGCGACCCTCGTCCAGGGCCGCGCGCGCATAGATCGTCCGCGCGAAGCCGTCGAAGAGGGGGAACTGCCCGCCGAGGTGGGGCTCGATCATGCGCTTCGCGCGCTCGAGATCGCCCGTCTCGGCGACGAAGTTCGCCATCTGCGTGGCGTACCAGCCGGCGTGATACGGCGTGGGCGCTTCGACCTCGACGTCGAGCGCGGCGCGATGCCCCCTGCCACGCGAGGCCGCGAGAGCCCGGAGCTCGACGGCGAGCCCGAAGTGGGCCATCTGCAAATTCTCGCGCTCGTAGAGCCCCTTGCGTGCGCTCTCGAGGGCCTCGAGGCGCTCGGAGCCGCGACCGACCTCGATGGCGGCGAGCGCGGCGAAGACCTGGGCCACGATCGTGAGGCCGTCGGCTCCGACGCCCTCGCACCACGCGAGCGCCGAGACGGCGTGCCGGCGCCCTTCGGCCACGTCGCCCTCACGCAGCGCCACGACTGCAAGGACGGTCTCGAGCGGGCGAAGAAACGGCTCGGCGTCGACGCCATGCGCCTCGGCGACGTCGCGCCCGACCTGCACGACCTGCTGCGCGACCGGGCGCGTCGCCGAGACGCCGTACAGAACGAGGATGCACGCCGAGAACGCGTAAGCGCTGAGGATCGTCGGCGGGACCGCGCCCGGGCGCGTGGACACGAGGGCTCGCGTGACGGCGGGGACCCGCGAGGTGTCGAGCTGGTACGAGGCCAGGCACGGCCCGTAAGCGGCCATGAACCACTCTTCGCTCTCGGGCGAGAGGACCTGCATCGCATCGGCGCCGAGCGACGCAGCGCGCGGGAGATCGCCGATCATCGACGATGCGCCCGACGCGTACGCCCACGCGCGCGCCTGAACGACCGGATCGCCCGCGAGCGGCACGGCGCGGTCGGCGAGCGCGAGGGCGAGCGCGGGCACGCCGCGCTCGAGCGCACGTCGCGCGGCGAGCACGAGCGCCTGCGCGGCCTCGGTCTGGCGCCCCGCCGCTTCGTAGTGGCGCGCGACGACCTCGGGCGGCTCGCCCCGACGGTCGTAGAGCCCGGCCACCGCCTCGTGCACACGGCGACGGTCGTCTTCGGGCATGGATTCGTAGGCGGCCTCGCGCACGAGCGCGTGGCGAAAGGACCAACGGCCTGGCTCGGCCTCGGGGCCCACGACCTCGGCGCGCTCGAGGGAGGCCAGACCGTCTCGCACCTCGGCGTCGGCCAGCGCCTCGAGATCGCTCTCGGCGAAGCGCTCACCCAGGACGCTGCCGAGCCGCAGCAGGCGCCGGTCCGTCATCGAGAGGCGGTCGAGGCGCTGCTGCACCATCGCGAGCACGCTGTCCGGGAGCGATGAGCCGGACGCCTCGACCGCGTGCCGCACCAGCTCCTCGAGGAGGAACGGGTGACCGTTGGCGCGCTCGGTCACCGCGGCCCTCGCCCGCTCGTCCAGGCTCTCGCCGGCTGCGATGCGGACGAGCTCGGTCGACGCAGTGGGCGAGAGCCGGCCGAGGGTGATCCACTGCTGCGGCACGTCCTCCCACAGCGAGCCGAAGCGCTCTTCGACCCGCGGTCGGCTCGTCGCCAGCACCATGAGCGCGCGGTCGGGGTGACGGCGGAGCGCGCGGTCGAGCCAGGCCGCCGAGGCCTCGTCCGCCCAGCCGAGATCTTCGATCGCGAAGAGGACCGGCCGCTCCGTCAGCTTCTCGAGCCACGCGAAGAAGGCTCGCTCGAGCCACTCGGCGTGCACGCGGGGATCGCTGCGCGCGGCGCGCAGGGCGATCGACGGCTCGCCCTCGGGCTGGGGGATGCGCGCGAGCTCGGCGAGGAACGACACGGTCCTCGCGTCGTCGAGACCGAGCCCGGCGGCGTGCCGCTGCAGCACGTCGGCCGGCCCCCGGCTCTCGTCGTCTTCGGCGCGGAATGCGGCCGACCGGATCAGGTCGCCGACGAGGCCGAGCGTCCCGCTCTGGAGCGGATCGGCGGCGGCGCGGAGGGGACCACCGCTCGCCGGCACGCGAGCGCCGAGCCACTCGCTCGCGAGGCGCGTCTTGCCGACGCCGGCAGGCCCGGTGACGACCACCGCGCGCGCTCGCTTCTCTTCGAGCGTGGCGTTCCACGCCTCGTCGATGACGGCGAGCTCGCGGGCGCGCCCCAAACAGGGCAGCGTACGCCCGAGGATCGTTCGCGGCAGGCGCGCCTCACCTCGCGCCACGATACGGCGGCGGTTGGGCGGACCGACGAGGACGACCTCGCCGCTGAGGAGCGCCTCGGTCGCGCCATCGATGAACGCCCCCTCGGGGCCGTCCTTGTCGCGCAGCTTCGCGGCGGCGCGGTCGATCACCGGGTGCGCCGGCAACAGGTCGAGGCACTCGACGCGCCCCGTCGAGACCACCACGCGTTTCACCCAGCCGAGCTGGGCGAGCTCGAGCGCCAGCCGCGCGCCGCGCGCCGCGCGATCTCCCGGGGCCTCGCCGCGCTCGATGATCGCAGAGGCCAAGCCCTCGGTCGTCCACTGCAGGCGCGCGCCGCCTGCCGAGGCGATGCGGTCGGCCACCGCCTGCTCTTGGAGCACCGCCTCGACGCTCCGGGTCGTCGAGTCGGGCTCGGCGGGCCGGGGCTCGACGATGAGGAAGGTGACGACGCGGACCTCGCCCGCCCCGATACGAGTGACGCCCGACGTCATGACCGGCGGCGGCGTCGCCTCGCCGATCTCGCTCAAGGCGACCGCGAGCAGCGCGCGCCGGACGTCTTTTGCGCTCGCCGGGCGAGCGTTGGGCTCTTTCGCGAGGAGCGCGTGCACGACATCGGCGAGGGCCACCGGCACCGCTGGCCTGCGCTCGCGCACGGGCGGCGGCTCGACGATCATCACCTTGGCGAGGACGACGAGCGGGTGCGGCCCCGAGAACGCAGCCTCGCCGGTGAGGCACTCGTAGAGCACGCAGCCGAGCGCGAACAGATCCGACGCCGCCGTGAGCGGCCCCGCGTCCTCGATCTGCTCTGGCGCCAAGTAGCCGACCGTGCCGACGACCTCGTTGGTGGAGGTGAGGCGCGTGCGACGCTCGAGCTGCCGGGCCACGCCGAGATCGAGCAGGACGGCGCGGTCGGCCTCGCCATGCTCGAGGAAGACGTTCTCGGGCTTGATGTCCCGATGGACGATCGAGCGCGCGTGGAGGAGCGACAGCGCCTCGCAAATGCGGATGCCCAAGGCGATCGTCGACGGAGGATCGAGGCGCCCGGCCGAGAGCCGCTCGGCCAAGTCCTCGCCCTCGAGCCACCGCATCGCGAGCCACGGCCGCCCCTCGGCGTCGACGCCATGGGCGCGGTGCCCGCGGCCTTCATCAAGGAGGGCCTGCGCGGCTTCATGTATTCCGACGGCGGGCTGTCCGGCTTCGTCATCGGCGGGGCGATGGAGTCGGTGCAGCAAGCCCATATCATG
>CALKVR010000452.1 GCA_938004815.1 uncultured Polyangiaceae bacterium
GAGGGTCCCGGGATCTCGTCTGGCGGAGAGTGCCCGGCCGGCAAGACCTCGAGCCGCGCGTCGCTCAGATCTTTGGCGAGCCGCGACGCGTGGGCCACCGGGAAGATCCGGTCGTCGCGCCCCCACACGACGAGCGTGGGCGTACGGATGCGGCCCAAACGCGCGACGAGCGGGCGCGTGTCTTGGATCGAACGCAGCGTCGCGTAAGCGCTCTCGCGCGCCGCGGGCGAGTTGAAGCGTTCGTAGTGCTCGTCGACGCGAGCGAGGTTCATCATCCCGCTGCCTTGGAACACCTCGTCGCGGAAGTACGCGCGGAACATCCCGCGCCCATAGAGCTGTTTGAAGATGAGCGGGCCGATGAGGGGGTACAGAACGAGCTTCGCTTTCAGCGCCAGCTCGAACGGATAGACGAGCGGGTCGACCACGACGAGGCGCTGGACGAGCTCGGGGTGCTCGGCGGCGAGGGTGAGCGCCACCGCGCCGCCCATCGAGTGGCCCATCACGTGGGCCCGCTCGATCCCCAGATCGAGCAGCAGCGTATCAAGCGCGGCCACATGCATGGCCCACTCGGTGTGGTTGACGAGAAAGCCGTGGATGAGGACGAGCGGCGGCGCGTCCTTGGAGCCAGCCTCTACGGCCCGAATTCGCACGCCGCGCACCGTCACGTCGCGGCTCTGAGGCCTCGCGGTCGTCATCGGGCGTAGCAGCCTACTCGAATCGTCGCGCGATGCGTCGGGAGCCGACCTGACGACATGTGCGACATGGTAGTCAAGTACGTGCAAACGTTCAGCTTTTCTGGCTTGTCCGAGCGCGAAAAAATCGCTGGATGGTAGGACAATCAATGTCCCGATCGCGCGACTTTTCGCGGTGAACGAAGCCGTTCTCTTGCACTACGCAATAATTGACAAGAGAGAAATTGACTGTATTCCATTGAGTGGAATATCGTCCCGTTCGGTCGTTGGCACGATGCGCCAACGCCGGCCCCAAAGAGGGACTTGACCTTGACGATCCCGGAAGAAGTGCTGGCCGATCTGGAAGCACGGAAAGCTGAGGGGCTCACCTCATCCGAGATCTTGAAGCTGTTCGAAGATCACGAGCTTAAGTTCAGCGAGGCGACACTGCGGAAGTACGTGCAGCTCGGCCTCTTGCCCCGCAGCGTTCGCGTCGGAAAAAAAGGAAAGCACACGGGGTCTCAGGGGCTCTACCCGGCGACCATCGTGAGGCAGATCGTCGCCATCAAGCAGATGATGGCCGAGAACCTCACCATCGAGGACATCAAACGAGAAGTGTGGTTCGTGCGTGGTGACATCGAGGAGCTCGAGCGCAGGCTCGAGAAGATATTCGCGACCCTCCGCGGCGCGCTCAAGAAGCAGAGGAGCGAGCCGACCGCCAAGGCAGTAGGCACCGAGATCGGTGCGGCCGAGGTCCACGCGAAAGAGCTCCTCGGCCGTCTCGTGCAGCTCGAAGAGCGGCTCACCACGCAAGCACGGCTCGCGCGTCGCGTAGATCAGCGAAGCGCAGCCGGATGAGACAGCAGTATCCGACGTGTCGCCGGGGGCGACGCTCGGACGGTTTGAGAAGCAACGAGTAGCGGAGCGGACACGCTCCACCTGGCGACCGATCTCACCCCTGGTCGCCCGGACCCCGCGGCGGGCGCCGCGTGGCGGATGGATTCTGCTGCGCTGCCCTACCCATGCACCGATCGATTCATCGTTTTTTGGGAGGCAGCGCATGAGCATGGAGAGCGAGTTCGACACGCCCCACGAGGACAACGCCGAGGGCGACGCCATGCTGACAGACGCAGGGGACGCAGCGCCCGAGGTGGATGGCAACCTCGCCCGCGTGCCGCGTCCGACCGCCGACACGGCGATCACCCGCGAGCAGCGCCGTTCGCGGCGCAAGCGCGAGGTCCGCGCGCGGACGATCAGCGTCAAGCGCATGACCAAGCGCGAGCTCGAGATCGGCCGGATGCTCTATCCGGAGACCGACTACTTCAAGCCGCGCACCCGCACCGAGTGTCAGGACGCGCCCCGGCCCTGCCCGTACGTCTCCTGCAAGCACCACCTGTTCCTCGATGTGTCGGCTCGCACCGGCGCCATCAAGCTCAACTTCCCCGACCTCGAGGTCTGGGAGATGAACGAGAGCTGCGCGCTCGACGTCGCCGACCGCGGCGGCACGACGCTCGAGGATGTCGGGGCGATCATGAACCTGACCCGCGAGCGTATCCGCCAGGTCGAGGTCAAGGCGCTCGCCAAGCTCCAGGCGCTCCGCGACATGGAAGCGCTGCGCGACTACGTGGACGAGGGCCCGGTCGGCAAGCGCCGCCTGCCCGTCATCTCGGTCGACGACGACGATGAAGAGGACATCGAGGAGGCCGACGCCCTCGATGACGACGCCGACGAGGTCGAGACGCCTGCCGAGAAGACGACGCGCGCGAACGTCGAGCGCCTCCGCCCGATCCTGGACGACCCGGCGGAGTTCGACGGCATCGACTAGGCGGCTGGCGGTTTTCGTCGAGAGCGAGCGAGGTCGGTGGCGAGTCGCGCGGAGCGTACGACCG
>CALKVR010000453.1 GCA_938004815.1 uncultured Polyangiaceae bacterium
CCCCATCTGCTCCATCATCTCGAGGTCGTACATCGTCCGCTGCTCGAGCCGCTGCTTCTCGAGGAGGCGGCCCTCGTTGTCGAAGAAATCGAGCCGGTCGCGGAGCTCTTCACGGATACCCGTGATCGCGCGGCGCATCTGCTGCTGCTCGGTCACGTAGTGTGAGCCGGGGTAGATCGACATGCGCGGCAGCGTGCCGAGCACCTTGCCGCGCAGGGGGTCGACCTCTTTGATGGCCTCGATCTCGTCGCCGAAGAACTCGACCCGGATGGCGATCTGCTCCTCGTAGGCGGGGAAGATCTCGACCACGTCGCCGCGCACGCGGAACGTGCCGCGGTGAAAGTCGACGTCGTTGCGCTCGTACTGGATGTCGACCAGGCGCCGGAGCAGCTCGTCGCGACGGAACTCGGTGCCCTGCTCGAGAGAGATGAGGAGACCATGGTACGACTCGGCCGAGCCGATGCCGTAGATGCAGCTCACCGAGGCGACGATGATGACGTCGGGCCGCGAGAGGAGCGCGTGCGTGGCCGCGTGGCGCATCCGGTCGATCGCGTCGTTGATGATCGCGTCTTTCTCGATGTACGTGTCCGTCGTCGGGACGTACGCCTCGGGCTGGTAGTAGTCGTAGTACGAGACGAAGTACTGGACGGCGTTGTGGGGAAAGAGCTCGCGCATCTCGCCGAAGAGCTGGGCGGCCAGCGTTTTGTTCGGCGCGAGGATCAACGTCGGGCGCTGCTCGCGCTCGATGACCTTGGCGGCGGTGAATGTCTTGCCGCTGCCCGTCACCCCAAGGAGCGTCTGATACGTGACGCCACGATCGAGCGCCTCGGTGAGCTCGGCGATGGCGCGCGGCTGATCACCGCGCGGCTCGAAGCCGGTCACCATCTGAAAGCGTCGATCCACGGGACCCGACACGATAATCTCCAGCGCGCCGTGAAGCTAGGTACTCCGCTCGCTCGTCTCGCTTCTCTGATTGGCTTTCGGCCGTCGAAGGGGCGCGGACTTTGCGCGGCCCTCGTGGTCGCGAGCGCGGCGTGTGGCGCGAATGCACCAGACCCGATTTTGGCCGAAGAGCGCGCGACCGGCCCGGGCAAGGTGACGATCGTCGAGTTCGTCGACTACCGATGCTCGTTCTGCCGCCAGCAGACCGACGTGCTCTCGCAGCTCTTGGCGCAGCACGCCGGCGCGGTGCGCTTCGTGGTGAAGCACGTGCCGTCCGACAAACGACCCGGCGCCAAGCGCGCGGCCCACGCGGCGATCTGCGCCGAGGCGCAGGGCAAGCTCGATTCGATGCACGAGGCGTTGATGCGCGCTTCCGACACCGCCGATCAGACGATCCTCGATCTGGCCCGAGAGATCGGGCTCGACCTCGAGGGCTTCAAGGCGTGCATGGCCTCGGATGCCCCGAAGGACCGCCTCGTCGACGACCGCGAGGCCTTCGACCGCGCGGGCGGCGATGGTCTGCCCATGACGTTCGTCGGCCGGACCAAGTTCGTGGGCCTGGCCGACCCCGGGCGATGCGCGACGCGCTCGACCGCGCCGGGCTCTGACCCCCGGCCCTACTGCGTGCGCTGGATGATGTGAAACCCGAACGGGGTCTCGACGATCTCGCTCACCTGCCCCACGTCGAGCTTGAAGGCCGCGTCCGCGAACGCCTTCACCATCACCTTCTTCTCGAACACGCCGACGCTCCCGAACGACTCGTCCGAGCCGGGCTCGTCGCTGTACTTGATCACCATGTCGTCGAACGGGGCGCCGCCGCGCACGGCCGAGAGCGCCTCTTCGGCGCGGGTCTTCGCCTCTTCACGCGTGCGCGTGACGTTGGGCGGCTTGCGCTCCGAGTCCTTGTGCATCACCAGGATGTGCTTGGCGCCGATGCTCTTCGGCTCCTTGATGATCGCGTCGGCCTCGGCCTTGAGCTGCGCCTCTTCTTTGGCGAACCGCGCGGGCGCAAAGTCGGCGAGCGTGCCGCCGACCCAAGACGGGCCGCTGGTGACGGTCGTGCACCCGAACAGGACGAGCGGCGCAGCGGCGGCTGCAAATCGGCGAAACATCAGGGGAGGCGCAGCCTGCCAGGGGACCGCGCGGGTCGCAACCAGCACAGACGAGGCCGCAAAGGCAGGCACAGATTGTACCTGTACCGTCGCTGTCCAGATCGACTGTGCTCGTCGATGGCGCGGGGCGGCGCTACATTCGGGCTCATGTCCGACGAAGCGAGCCTCCTTTACGAGCGGGTCGCGGCGGACGTCGCGGCCTTGATCGCGCGCGGCGCCCTGCGGCCGGGCGACCGGCTGCCGTCCGTCCGCAAGCTATGCCGGGACAGGACGGTGAGCGTGGCCACCGTGCTCGCTGCTTACCGCAAGCTCGAGGGCGACGGCCTGGTCGAGGCGCGACCCAAGTCGGGGCACTTCGTGCGGCGGCTCGAGCGCGGGCCGATCCGGCGGAGCCCCGAGCGGCGCCGCCTGTCGCTCTCGCCGCAGCGGGTGAGCGTTTCGGCGAGCGTGACGGCGCTCCTCGAGTCGATGCGCGATCCGTCGGTCGTCCCGCTCGGCGGCGGCACCGTCGATCCGGAGCTCCTGCCCATCCGCGCATTGAACCGCACCCTCGCGTCGCTCGCCCGCGAGATGGGGACGGCGGGGGCGAGCTACGATCTTCCGCCCGGGCTCCCTTCGCTTCGCCGCCAGCTCTCGCGCCGCTCGCTCTCGTGGGGGCTCTCGCTCGGTGAAGACGAGTTCGTCACGACGGTCGGCGCGATGGAGGCGATGCACCTCGCCCTGCGCGCCACCACGCGCCCGGGCGACACGGTCGCGGTCGCGACGCCCACGTACTTCGGACTCTTGCAGCTCGTCGAGGAGCTGAACCTGCGCGCGCTCGAAATCCCCAGCTGGGAGCGCACCGGTCTCGACCTGGACGCGCTCGAGCGCGCCCTCTCTCAGGCCAAGATCGCAGCCGTCCTGTGCATGCCCACGTTCGACAACCCGCTCGGCGCGCTGATGAGCGACGCGAACAAGGAGCGGCTCGTCCAGATGCTCGCCAAGCACGAGGTGCCTCTCATCGAAGACGACGTCTACGGCGAGCTCGCTCACGACGGCTCGCGCCCGCGCCCTGCCAAGGCGTTCGACGAGCATGGCCTCGTGCTGCTCTGCGGCTCGGTGTCCAAGACCCTCGCCGCCGGGTACCGCGTGGGCTGGCTGTCTCCCGGTCGGTTCGCGGAGCGGGTCGAGCGCCTCAAGTTCTCGATGACGCTCGCGACGCCGACGCTCACCCAGATGGCCGTCGCCGAGTACCTCCAGAACGGCGGCTACGATCGCCACATCCGGTCGCTCCGCGCGCACTTCGCAGTGCAGACC
>CALKVR010000454.1 GCA_938004815.1 uncultured Polyangiaceae bacterium
GCCCTCACCCGCTCCCGGCCCGCCGCCCAGCGCGCCGCCGTTGCCGGGATCACCGCTCTGCCCCGTCGCACCGTTGTACCCGCCGTCACCGCCCTTGCCCCCCGGCTCGGGGCAGATGGGCGCGGGGGCGCCGAAGCCGCAGTTCGAGCCCTGGCACCCGTTCGTGCCGCCATCACCGTTCGGCGCGTTGGGCGTTCCGGGCGCCTGGCCGTTCATGCCGGCGCCGCCCGCGACGCCCGCGCCCACCTGAATGACGTTGTAGCGGACGAAGAGCGTCGCCTGTTGCGTGCCGTTGGCGACGCGCACGCCGTAGGTGCTCGCGCCGCCGACCGCGAGCATCGGCGTGGCGACGATGGTGAGGCCCTCGATGTGCGTGTCGGCGGTGACGTTGGGCACGGTGAAGACGGTGCCGGGCGCGGTGACCGTCGTGGTGATTCCGGCCTCACGCTTGAACTTGAAGTCCGGGTTCTGGTGGTTGAAGCCGCCGTAGATGCTGATGCCGGAGACCACCGTCACCGACTCGTTGTAGACCTCACCCGAGAGGCACACCGCGGGCACACCGTTGTTCTGCGCCTGCGTGATCGCGGCGGCGATGGTCTGCATCGGCATCTGGCGGGTACCGGCGTTCGCGTCGCTACCCTCCGACGCCGAAACGTAGACACATTGCTCGACCAGCCCGTCACCGCCGTCGCAGTTGTCGTCCTGGAAGTTTTCGTCGATCGGATCTTGGTCGTTCGAGACCTGCTCGCATTCGTACTCGCAGCCGCACTCGCCCGTCAGCGGGTTGTTGTCGACGTCCCAGAAGTCGGTGGGGCAGCCCATCGCGCACGGGTCCGCCCCGCCGCCACCGCCCATGCCGCCGACGCCTGCGCCGCCGTCGCCGCCCATGCCGCTGCCGCTGCTGGACGAGCTCGCGGTGGAGCCGTTCGACCCGCTCCCGCTCTGCGAGCTGGACGCATCGGTGCCGGTGCTCGAGGCCTTGGACGACGTCTCGCCGCCGGCTCCGCCCGTGCCGACAGTGTCGCCGTCCGCGCACGCGCCTGCCAATGCGACGAACGAGGCGCCGATCACCAAAGCCGAAGAAGTCGAGCGAAGCCACAAGGAACGCATCCGTGAATGATCCTCCGCTCCTCCGGCCGCGGCAAGACCCAGCTCTCTGCTAGGATGAGCGAGCATGCCTTGCCTGCTTCGTCTTTCGCGGCGCGCCCATTGCCACGCTCGCCACCGGTGGGGGCTGGCCCTCGCATCGATGGCGATCGTCGCAGCCTGCGACGCGGGCAACACCGACACCTCGACGGACACCAGCTCGGCATCTTCGTCGAGCGGCTTTCTCAGCTCGGGCGGCGGCGGCGCCGGGCTCGGCGGCAACGACACCTGCGCGTCGATCGATCAGCAGGCCTCCCCCACACCGTTGAACCTGTACATCATGCTCGATCGCTCGAGCTCGATGGCCGGCAGCAAGTGGGACGCCGCCAAGGCGGGCATCACCGCCTTCACGACCGATTCGGCGTCGGCCGGGATCGAGCTCGCGTTCAACTCGTTCCCCGAGGGCGCGGCCGGCTGTGATCAGACCGTCTACAAGGCGCCGGCGGTCGGGTGGGGCGAGCTCCCTGGCATCGCGCCGGCGGTCGAAGCCGAGCTCATGACGCTCGCCGCCGACGGCTTCTCGACGCCGATGTACCAAGCGCTCGGGGGCGCGCTGCTGGAGTGCGTCGAGATGGCCGAGAACTTTCCGGCCGAAGCGGCGGCGGTGCTCCTCGTCACCGACGGCGCGCCGCAGGGGCCGATGGGCACGTGCGGCGGCGTCGACCCCGAGGACCCGCAAGCGGTCGCGGATCTCGCCGAGGCCGCGCTCGACCTCGGCGTCACCACGTTCGTGGTGGGCCTCCCCGGCGTCGATCAATCCTTCGCGAACCTCGTGGCGCAGGCGGGCGGGAGCGGCTCGGCGATCCTCGTCGGCAACACGAACGTCGAGCAAGAGTTCCGTGACGCGCTCGCGCAGGTGCGCGGCGATCTGCTCCCTTGCGAGTACGCGATCCCGCTCGAGGTCGAGATGGGCAACGTGGAGATCACCCAGGTCAACGTGAAGGTCGGCGTCGAGGGCGGCGAGCCGACCATCGTCCCGCAGAACCCCGACTGCGACGGGCCCGGCTGGTACTACGACGACCCGCAAGCGCCGACGCTCATCTTGCTGTGTCCGGCGACGTGCGACGCCGTGTCGACGGATCCGAACGCCAGCATCCAGATCGCCCTCGGCTGCGCCACCGTCGTGGCCTGACCCGCATCGCGCCGTCCGTGTCGAGCTACTTGCTCCCCGCCGTCGTCGCCCTCGCCTTCGCGATCGAAGGGGCGATGGGGTTCGGCGCCACTGTCGTGACGGTAGCGCTCGCATCGCTCTTCATGGCGACGACCGACGTGCTGCCCGCGTTCGTGCCGCTGAACGTGATGTTCTCCGCTTACCTGGTGGCGCGGAATCGGCGCGCCATCGACGGCCGGCTCCTCGTGCGCGAGGTGCTGCCCGCCATGGTGGCGGGCATGCCCATCGGGATCTTCGCGTTCCGTTACCTCGACGAGACGACGCTTCGGCTCGCGCTCGGTGCGTTCGTGATCGCGGTCTCGATCGTCCAGCTCGGGTCGAAAACCGAGCCCCGGCCCCTGCCGACCGCCCTCTCCTACGGTCTCTTGGGCGCGGGGGGGATGGTGCATGGCGCGTTCGGCTCGGGCGGGCCGCTCGTCGTGTACGTGCTCGGGCGGCGCCTCGCCGGGGACAAGGCGGCGTTTCGCGCGACGCTCAGCTGCCTGTGGCTCGTCACGAACGCGATCCTCGCCGCCAGCTACGCGCAAGGGGGCCAGCTCACCACGGGCACCGCCCTCACCACCGCGACCTTGCTCCCGCCGCTGCTCGTGGGCCTGGTCGTCGGCGAGCGGGTCCATCGGGCCGTTCCGGCCGACCGCTTTCGCTCGCTCATCTTCGTCTTTCTCCTCGGCGTCGGGGTCGTGCT
>CALKVR010000455.1 GCA_938004815.1 uncultured Polyangiaceae bacterium
GCGAGGGAACACGGAGCGCGGGCCGAGGACCATCAGTCGAACGTGTAGTCCTTCTTCGGTTGGCCGATCGCCTTGAGCACCACCGCCTCGGCGAGGTCGGCGTCGGGTTTTACCGTGAGCTGACTCGGGAGGTAGCCGCGGCGCTTGATCGTCAACGTCACCTCGTCGGCCGAGAAGGGCAGCGTGATCGGATCGCTCGCGGCGCCGAGCTTTTCTTCGCCGCGGAACACCTCGGCGTCGGCGGGCACCACGCTGAGCTTCAGCGTCACCGACGTCACGGCCGCGACGTCCGCGGTGGGGATGGCAGAGACGGTGGGCGCCGCCGCGGTCGCGGTCGCCGTCGCGGTCGCGGTGGCGGTGGGCGCCGCCGGCTGGGCCGCCTCGGCCGAGGCCGCAGGGGTGACGGCCGGCGTGCGCGTCGCGAAGAAGGCGCCGAGGCCCGCGCCGGCGACGAGCAGCGCGCCCACGGCGAGGAGCGGCACGCTCAGGCCGGAGCGCTTGGCGTGCTGCGCCCGCTCGGTGCCCTCGAACGTCTTGGAGCCGTCGGTCGCGACGAGGGTGTCGCTCGAGACGAAGTCGAGCGCCGACTTCGACGGGAGCGACGCGGGCGTGATCGCGCCCGGGCCCGAGGGCACGGCGAGAGATGGCAGCGCCTGGGCCTCGGCCAGGCCTGCGTCTCTCGGCCGGGTCTGTGGCGAGCATGCGGAGGAGCGGCTCGTCGAGCTCGGCGGGGACCCAAGGCGCGACGGAGCTGATCGCGGGCGCGGGGACCGACGCGTGCTTCATCATCACGTCCATCATCGACGTGCCGTCGAAGGGCAAGCGGCCGGCGAGGATCTCGAAGAGCACCACCCCGAACGCGTAGATGTCGGTCCGGTGATCGACGTCGCGACCGTGCACCTGCTCGGGGGACATGTACGCGGGGGTGCCGATGGGGATACCGCTCCGCGTCTTGTGCTGCGCGCCGAGATCGCCCGCGAGCTTGGCGATGCCGAAGTCGAGCAGCTTGGGGTGCGGCCGCCCCTCGTCGTCGACGGTCAGGAACACGTTCTCGGGCTTGAGATCGCGGTGCGATATCGCGTGCTGGTGGGCGGCCTGGAGAGCGCGCGCGAGCGGACGCACGATCGCCAGCACGTCCGCGAGCGGCAGCCGGCCGCCGCGGGCGCGTACGTACTGGTCGAGCGTGGAGCCCTCGAGCAGCTCCATCACGTAGTAGTGCCGGCCGTCGGGCAGGACGCCGAAGCTGAAGATGTCGATGATGTTGCGGTGGCGGATCTGGTTGACGGCGCGCGCCTCGGAGAGAAAGCGCGACACGACGTCACCCTTGGCCGAGAACTCGCGCTTCAGGACCTTGATCGCGGCCGTCTTGCCGATCAGCGGGTGCAGCGCGCGGTAGACGGAGCCGAAGCCGCCCTCACCGAGCATGCCCTCGACGCGGTACTCGCCCACCATGTCGCCCGTCGCGAGCTGCGGCTCGGACGCCGGGGCTACGCCCTCGGGCAGAGTGGGTTCGGGATCGGCCATGCTCGACCGAGCGTATCGCAGCCGCCCGCCTCGTTCGAAGAGTGAAAAATGTGCTCAAGGGGCCCCGCAAGCGAGCCACACCTCGAGCTTGTCGCGGTCCTCGGCCGGGGGGTCGTCCGGCCCGGGGGGCATCGACGTGCTATCGCCGGCCGATCGGTCGTAGATCCGATCGATCCACTCGATGACCTCGTCGTGGGTGTCGAACGATATCCCCTTGGGCGCGCCCCTTCGCTCCTCCGAATTGGACGCGTGACAGCTCTGGCAGTGCGCGCCGATGAAGCCCCGGCCGAAGCTCTCGTACGTGAGGTCGGTTCCCTCCGGCGGACACGCCGCGCTCTCCCACGACGACTCGCACCCCAAGGCGCATACGAGCGCGACCACCGCGGCGAGACCCTTGAAGCCCTCAGATGTCATACTGAAGCCCCAGGCCGAGCCCGCCGCCCGAGTAGATGATGGGGCCCTTGCCGTCGTCGGGAAACACGTCGACGTACGCCTCCATCTGCGCGAGGAACTTGGTGCGATCGACGGTGGCGAAGACGTAGCTCGCGCCGAGCGCCGCCTCGAAGCCGAACCGGTGGCGGATGCCGTCACCGACCCCGATGACGTGCATGAACGTGTCCTCGTGCATGGCCGACACCGGCACCTCGTGGAAATGGAGCGCGTGCAGCCTGAGGTGTGGGATGAACGGCTCGATCGGGATCGCGAGCTTCGTCCCGAGGCCGACGATCTCGATCATGCGCTCGTCGACGGCCGAGTAGCCGATGCGCCCCTGGAGATCGACGCTCACGATGTCGACGAACTCGAAGCCGGTGCGGAGCGCCCCCTGCACGTTGGGGTCGGAGCCCCAGGTGCTCCCGCCTCCGCTGACGCTGCCCTCCACGTAGTAGTCCGTCGCGGCCGCTGGCCTCGACAGCAAGAACCCGACGGCGAGCGCTGAAAGTCCGAGCCACGCATTCTTCATGAAGCGTGATTGGGGGCGAGCGGGCGCTTTCCGAGTCGGAATGCTGCTTGAATCAGGCGACCGCCGCCACGACGCGGCGCCGCGTCATGGCAGGACGAGCTTCCAGATCCGCGAGGCCCCGTTCGAGTCGCTGCCGTTGCCGACGATGACCTTGCCGTCGACGCTGATGTCCACGGCCTCGTCGTAGGTCGCGAGCTGACCCGTGTCGACGTCGGTGGTCAAAGGCCACTGCGGCAGGCCGACGC
>CALKVR010000456.1 GCA_938004815.1 uncultured Polyangiaceae bacterium
AAAGCCGTTACCGAGAGCGTGGCCCCGAGAGCCGCAGCGCAGACGAGAAGGGGACGTGCCTTTCGCATGGGCCGAAGATACATCCTCCGGCCGCCGGCAGGCTCACCATGCGCGACGACGCACGAACATGCCGCCCGCGAGGAGGAGCACCACGAGCGCACCGATGATGCTGCCGAGGATGCCGGCGGTGTTGAAGTCGAGCACGCGGCGGTCAGTGATGAGCGCGGTCAGGAACCCGCCCGCGAACGAGCCGAGCATGCCGAGCAGCATCGTGGCCAAGAGACCCATGCGCTGGCGACCGGGCATGAGCAGCCGCGCGATGAGACCGACGACGAGACCGAAGATGGCGAAGAGCAGAATCGACATGATGTTTTCTCCTGTCTCGTCGCTAAAGCATCAGCCGGACCAACCGAGTTTCACGGGCGGCGCTGGTGGGATTGCCGCGATCGCATCGTTCACCGCGCGCGCACGTGTGCCCGGGCGCCCGTGGCGGGCCGAACCGTGGCGCGCGCCGTTCAGCTGTCGCTATTCTCCCGGCCATGCCGCTCTACGTCGTCGAGTCGTACAACAACACCATCGAGCACGGGGGCCACGACGCGCACGGCGTCAGCGGCACGGGCGGCGGCAGCGAGCGGGTCTTCTTGTACGTCATCCCGGTCTCCGACGGGGAGGTCGCTCGCCTGCGCACCCGCGTCGACGAGGACGGCAACAAGCAGCACGACAGACTGGCGCTGCCCGATCGCTACGACTGGTGGATCGCCGTCGATGGCGAGAAGGTGTGGCCCGGCACGCTCACGCCCAAGATTCGGTCGCGCTGCACCATCGACGACAGTGGCGTCCCGACCCCGGCTGCGGTCGGTGACAAGGAGCGGGCCGAGCTTGAGCGGGTCAAGGCCCACCTGCCGAGGTAGTCAGCCCCCCGTCCCGTCGCACACACACTTGTCGTTCGGGGAGCTGCCGCTGCAAGTGCCGGAGCCGCCGGACGACGTCGAACCGGACGCGGTGGCCGAGCTCGCCGTCGTCGTCACGCTCGACGTCTGGCTGCTAAACACCCACGCGCCCGCATCACACCGAACGTCTGGTTCTATGAGACCACGTCGGCGTGGCGCTTCGTCACCACGCGCGCGGTGACGACCTTGTGGGCGTAGGGCGCGAGCGAGACCTTCCAGCTGAGGATGCCGCTCTCATCGGGCGTCGCACCGTCGCTGGTCTCCTTGGCTACGACCTCTACCTTCACCTTCTCGATCTCCGAGACGGGGACGCGCTCCTTGAGCACCAGGGTGATCGGCTTGGCGCCGAGGTTCGCGACGCGGACGCGGACGTCGTGGGTGTGGGTATGCCAGGAACCGAGCAAGCTCGTCTGATCTTTGAGCGGCTCGACCTCACGGTGCACCCGCACCGACGGCTCTGGGCCCCAGCCGATCGCCGCCTTTTTTCCCGGACCGACGAATTCGATGCGCGCCTGCCCGGCAGCGCCACCGCGCCGCACCAGATCGACCGGCCCCGCCAGCAGCGGCCGCTTCGACTTGTTGGTGAACGTCGTCTTGGTGACGGCGGCCTGGGCCACCTCGGCGATGACGACGAGCTCGACCTCGGCCGGCGCCTCGAATCCGAAGAGCCTCACCGCGTGCGGCCGACCGTCGCTCGGCACGTCGGTCGAGCCCTCGGCGACGAGGTGGACCGCCTCGCCCCCGTCGTCGATCCCTGGCATCTCGTCGGTCTTTTTTACCTCGACCGCGCCCGTGCCGATGCTCGCCTCTTCGATCTGCTCTTCACGCGTCTGCACCACGAGCGCGCCCTTCTTCTTGGTGCTCAGCCGATCGGTCTCGAGGCGCGGGACGGCTGCGCCGAGCGACGCGCGCTCGGTCGACAGCGCGAGCGTGACGCCCGCCCAATCTTCGCCCGTGTTCTGCCAGACCACCCCCTCCGCCTCGACCACGACGGCCGCGGGCGACTCTCGCAGCGTGACGCGATGCCGCGGCCGCCAGCAGGCGTTCGGGACCAGGTAGACGACCTTGATGTCGGCGCCCTTGGCCTTGTCGGCGTCGACGTCGATCTCCAGGCGCGCCGTCACCGAGGCGTCAGGGCGGTCGAGGGCGCGTCTCCGCTCGAGCTTGCGGTCGAGCGCCCTGCGCTCGTCGTCGAGCTGGGTCGCTATCGTGGCCGCCCTCTCGGCGAGGGCACGCGAACGTCGGACGAGCTCTTCGTACGCGCTGCGCTTCTCTACCGTCATCGTGCGCGCCCAGGCGGCGTCTTCGGCGATCTCGTCGAGGAACGACACGAGCGTGCGATCGGTGTCGTAGGCCTCGCGGTAAGTGCGCCTCGTCTTGCCCTCGAGCTCTTCGACCACCGCGCGAGCGCGCTTGATCTCGTCGTCGATTTCTTCGGCGCGTTCGAAGACGGGCGTGCGGACGATGCGCGCATCCGTGACCCTGACGCCGGCCGTCCCGCTCGACGGCGCGAGAGACTTGTCGACCGCCACGCCCTCGATGACGAGCCGGCTGTGCCCGGCGGGCAGCTCGACGCGACCGGTACGGGTGACTTGGGCGCGATCCTCCAAGACGACGACGGAGGCGACGGGCAAGAGGACGGTGCGTTGGGCCATCAGTCTCTCCGGTTGCCGCCGACGAGCTCGAGCTTGGCGGGGATGCGGACGGCGTACGACGCCTCGAGCTCGACCTTGGCCTTGGGCTCGAGCTTCACGCGCCAGGCGTGCCCGCCTTTCAGCGG
>CALKVR010000457.1 GCA_938004815.1 uncultured Polyangiaceae bacterium
CATCGGGCTGTGACACCGGGGTCGGCTCGGACTCGGCCGCGTCGTCGAGCACGCCGCGCGACCGCAACGTCTCGACGATGCGTTCGACACGCCACTCGCTGAGGCCCGTCCGCTCTGCCATCTCGGAGATGGCGGCGCCGGCGTCGTAATGGATGAGGACGAGGGTCTCCTCGGAGCTGAGCGCGATCGGCTCGTCGGCGATGAGCGAGCGCGCCGACTCGGGGATCGGCTCGGACGTCGGGACGGTCGGCGGTGGAACGGACGACTGCGAAGCCGAGGGCGGCATCGACGGCGTGGCGAGCGACTTGCTCGGCGGCGCCCAATCCGGCTTCTGGGTGACCCACGAGAACATCGAGGCGACCGAGCTCTTGGCCGGGGACGCCGGTGAGGGATCGGACGGGGGGGCGGCGTCGGACGGTTCGGATGGGGGCGCCGGCACCATCGGGGGGGGCGCCGGCACCATCGCCGGCGGCGGGATCACCGCGGGCGACGGCACCGGCGTCGCCGTACGCGCCTTGGCCACCACCGACGGTTGCCGAGGCGGCGACGACGGCGACGCCGTCGAATCGGCCGAAGCCCGCACCCAGTTCTGCGACGACGCCTTGCGCGCCTTGACCTCGGCCGCCGACACCGGTCGAGCGACCTCGAGCGGCGCCTTCGGCGAGGCGACCGGCGACGACGGAGATGACGGAGTCGTCATCTCTGGTGCGTGCAGCGCCGCCTGCCGCAGGGCCGACGCCCCCGGGCGGGGCAGCTCGATCTCGAGCGTCGGCGACCCCTCGTCGGCCTCGGGCGGAGGCGGCGGCGGTGGCGGTGGCGGGGCCGGCGCCTGCGGCCGCATCTGCACCGTGTCGCGCCGGCGTCCGGGCGGCCGCGGCTGGGCGGCCGCGGGAGGCGGCTCGGCGGCGACCCGGGGGGCCGGCACGCCGATGAGGGGCGTGGGCGGATCGAGGCCGTCGTCGCCGCCGCGCTCGGCGGGCGGCAGGCGGCTGCGGTCGGCGGGCCGCGCCGGCTGCGCGCGCGGCGCTCCGGGCTTCGCCTGCTCCAGCAGCTGGGTGTTGTTCCGCGGGCGGCGCCGCTCCGGCTCGGCGCGCGCACGCGCCCGTGTCCGCGACGTGGTCCCTGGGTAGATCCGCCGCCCCTGCGCGCGCCCGCTGTCGACCGTCTCCGTCTCGTGACGCTCCTCCTCCTCACGCTGGCGAACCAGGTCGAGGAGATCGCGGGCTGAGAGGATCTTGGTCATGGTCGCGCCCCGAGGCGGGGCCGGGAGAAACGTCGCGAGAACGCGATAGCCGACAGAATATCGAGAAGTCCCCGGGCGATCACTTCCCCAATGCGGCTTTCAAGGCCCCCGCGAGCTCTGTCTCGTCGCCGGGCGGGGCGTTCGATGCCAGATCCTGCTTGAGCTTGTCACACGACGCGAACTCCTCGACCGTGATTTCGTTCTCGGGCGGCTCCCGGAACGGCACCGAGGTCGCGGCGAGCTTCACCTGGGCCACCCATGGCACGAGCGTCGTCGGAGACGCGCCCGGCTTCGCGACCGTCGCCACGATGGCGCATCCCTTTTGCTTGCGCGAAATGACGGCGCTCAGCGTCACCGCGCGGCAGCCGTCCGGGCGCGGGCACGCCCGCTCGGGCTCGGGCCGCTTGTCGACCTCGGCCCCGACCTCTCTCGCCACCGCGCCGAGCCGGCTCTGGGCCAGGTTCGCGATTTCGATCAGCTCCGCGTCGTCCTTCGGGATGACGCGCGGCCAGAGCACCACCACCCCGCCCGGCTCGCCCACGCTCTTGGAAATCTCGGGGGCGTTCTGGGACCCCGCGTAGTGCACGCCCGATTTCTTGGAGCCGAGTTGCTGCTCTTGCTGCTCCGGCGGCAGATCGCGCGGGAGAGTGGACGTCGTGCACGCGAGCACGAGCGTGGCGAGGACCGTGAGCATGCCCGGGCGGGCGAGCGTCGGCGCGTTCACGGGGAACACGGTACCCCACCTTCTGCCACGGCTGCTACGCTCCACCCATGCGTGCGTTGGTGCTTGGCTTTCTGATGGTGTGCGGGGCCTGCGACGGCGACGTCGAGAGCGCCGGCGGCGGGGGCGCGGCCGCCGGGGGCGGCCCGGCCAGCTCGAGCGGGAGCGGCGG
>CALKVR010000458.1 GCA_938004815.1 uncultured Polyangiaceae bacterium
CGGCTCGAGACGCGCCGGCGCGACGAGCCCGAGGGCGTCGCCGTCACCGTCGAGGGGGGCGCAAAGCCCCTCGCCGAGCCGTGCGGCGCGCCCACCGGGACACGGGTCGAGGTGCGCGAGCTGTTCTACAACGTGCCCGCGCGGCGAAAGTTCTTGCGGGCGTTCGCGACCGAGTCGGCCCACGTGACCGAGGTCGTCGAGGCGATCGCGCTGACGAAACCGTCTCTCTCGATCGCGCTGGATCGCGACGGGCGCCGGGTGCGCGAGCACTTGCGGACGTCGACCCGCGAGGACCGGGTGCGCGACGTGTTCCCGGGCTGGGAGCTGCTCGCGTGCAAGTCGGCGCGCGGGCCGCTCTCGGTAGAGGCGTACCTGTCGCGGCCCGAGCGCGCGCGCTCCGGGGCGACCGCGCTGCGGATCTTCGTGAACGGCAGGCCGGTGAAGGATCGAGCGCTCGCGCGGGCGGTGGCGCACGGCTACGGGAGCGTGCTCGAGCCCGGGCGCTATCCGGCAGGCGTGGTCTACCTCGAGCTCCCGCCCGAGAGCGTCGACGTGAACGTGCACCCGCAAAAGAGCGAGGTGCGGTTCGCCGACGCGCGCGCGGTGCAAGACGCGGTCTTTCGGATCGTGGAGGCCGGCATCGGGCCCGCGCTCGGTGGCCAAGCGGCGCTCGGGCTGCCTGCGCAGCGCGCCTCGAGCTTCGGCGGGCCCGCGCCGGCTCCGCCCGCCGAGCTACGTGACGCGGGGCCGGCGGTGGAGTGGAGCGGGAGCGGCGCGCTCGATCCGGCCACGATCCCCTACCCCGCGCGCGACGGTCTGCCGCCCGTGGCCGACGCCTCCATCCCCGCGTCGGCGACGTTCATCGCGCAGGTGCGGCGGATGTTCCTGATCTGCGAGACGGACGACGCGCTCTTGGTGCTCGATCAGCACGCGGCGGCGGAGCGGGTGACGTTCGATCGGCTGAAGCGCGCGTTCGGCGAGCGCACCATCGCGATGCAGCAGCTCCTGGTGCCCGAGGTGGTGGAGGCGGACGAGGCGGCGGTGGCGCTCGTAGAAGAGGCGCACGGCGACATCGTGGCGATGGGGCTCGACGTGCGGCCGGCGGGGGCGACCCGGCTCGCGGTGCACGCGGTGCCGCAGATCCTGGCGCGCGCGACGCCGAGCGAGCTGGTGACGTCGATGCTGGGTGAGCTGTCGCGCGCGGGGACGCGGGGCTACTCGGGGGCGATCGATCTGGTGCTGGCGACGCTGGCCTGTCACGGGTCGATCCGCGCGGGCGACCGCGTGGGGCCCGATCAAGCCCGCGAGCTGATCAGCGCGCTCTCGAAGATCGATCGCGGCGGCTACTGCCCGCACGGGCGGCCGGTGGTGATGCGTCTCCCGTTCCGGGAGCTCGAGCATCGGGTAGGCCGGCGGTGAACATCGACACGATCGCGCCGCCCGCGCGCGGCGAGCTCGTGGTGGTGGTCGGGCCGACGGCGACGGGAAAAACGGCGCTGGCGGTAGCGCTCGCAGAACGGCTCGGCGGCGAGATCGTGAGCGCGGACAGCGTGCAGATCTACGAGCATTTCGATCTGGGCTCGGGCAAGCCGACGGCCGCAGAGCTCGCACGCGCGCCGCACCACCTGGTGAGCACAATCGGGCCGCTCGCTCCCATGGACGCGGGGCGCTGGGTGCAAATGGCCGACGCGGCGATTGGCGACATCACGGCACGCGGGCGCGTACCGATCGTGTGCGGCGGGACGTTTCTCTGGGTAAAGGCATTGTTGCGAGGTCTCGCAGAGGCGCCGCGCGACGAGACGATCCGCGCGCGGCACCAGGCAGAGGCGCAGGCTTCGGGGCGGGCGGCGCTTCACGAGCGACTGGCCGCGGTCGATCCACCCATGGCCGCGCGGCTCGCACCGAACGATCTGGTGCGGGTGAGCCGCGCGCTCGAAGTGTTCGAGCTGACCGGGAAACCAATGAGCGCCTGGCAAGCGGAGCACGCGTTCGCGACCGAGCGCTACGCGGGTCGTCTTTACGGGGTCGCGCGCGAGCGTGACGAGATTGATCGGCGCATCGCGGACCGGGCATCGAGCTGGCTGGCTGCGGGGTGGGTCGAAGAGGTCGAGCGCCTGGTGACGGCGGGGTTCGGCTCGGCGCGCGCGATGGGCTCGGTGGGGTACAAAGAGGTGCACGCGTTCGTGCGCGGCGAGCTGTCGCGCGACGACCTGCTGCCGGCGATCGTGCGAGCGACGCGCATCTTCGTGCGGCGCCAGCGGACGTGGCTGCGGGATGAGGCGGTGACGTGGGTCGCGGGGTGAGAAATACGCGACAGGCGACAGGACGATGCACGACCGAGGCGCGCGCGGCCGCCTCCCGCGACTTGGGGAATGTGAGCTGGTCGTCTATCGTGAACGGGCAGACGGCGTCGGGCGGCCCGCGGCCGACACGATCTGCGAACCATGGAAGCGCAACACGGTCGATCCCATCTCGATGGTCCATTGCGACCTGCTCGCTCGGCGCCGCGGCAGTCCTGGATGCATGCGTCACAATCGAGTGGTCCGCTCCCTATTGTAATATCCAAGACGACGGGCCCGCTTGGGCCGTGTACGGGGTGGTCCCGTACGAGAGGTTCTCCGGCGTCTCTTCGCTGGTCTACGACTTTCAACCGATACTGTTCGGGATCAACCTGCTGGTCCTTTGGGCCTTGTGCGGCGCAGCCGCTCTCACGTTCTGCAGGTGGGCGCCGTCCCTGCTGCGTCCCGAGAGGGTTCGCGTAGCCGCGATGGTCGCCATCGTCGGCGTAGCTCTCGTCGGGATCTATCGCGTTGGGTTGTATTCGACCGGCTGGTGGACCGCCGTTCGGAGCCTGTCCGATAGCTACTCCTACGATGAGTTGCGCCCTGTAGGGCTCTCAGTGGGTCACCGGGCATACGCCTGTACGCCCTCACCGTTCTGGTTCGGGCCCGTCTCTCCGAGCGCGAGCGCCGACTACTGCTCAGCGCGCCACGGCCCTGGATGTCCCTGACACGCACTCCGTTTCGGACCCACGCCGCCCAACGGCGCGTTGAACCCTGCGCGTTGGATCGGACGGCCGCTCGACGCGAATGCGCGTGTTGGGTAGCCTACAGATTCGTTAGCAAGCGCGCCGCGTGGCGCGCGGGGCGGGGCGAGGCGAGGCGAGATCGAACGTGCGCGGGAGCCGCAGCGCGAGGTCAATCGATGCCGCTCGCCTTCATCCACCGCACCAGCAGCAGGCGATCCATGCGTCGGCGACCGTCGTCGGCATTCCTCTCGAGCCGCAGGAGCGGGTGCTCGTCGCCAAGATGCGCGTCAGCTACTGGATGAATCTCGCGTTCCTCGCGCTCGGATCGGTCGGCGCTTTGGGGTTCGGGCTGAGCCTCGTCCCGGACCTACTTCGCCGCTCCAGCGGAGACAAGCTGACGGTGCTGTGCCTCTCGATCCTCGGCTCGATCGCGTTCGTCGCCCTCGGTTTCTACGCGCGCTCGCGAGCCGACCTTTGGGACATCGTCACCGACCGTCGATTCATCGTTCGCGAAGGCGGGGGCCGGCTGGTCGAGATCCGGTTCGATGAAATCTCGCGCGTCACCCAACACCTGCGGAATGGCAGCCTGCAACGGACCTCGCTCGCCTCGAGGACCGGGAAGTACGTCGACGTGGACTCCGGCGCGCGCCCCGGCGGGCAAGTCGTCGCCGACTTCCTCGACTTCGTTCGCACGCGCCCGGGCTACCTCGCATCGATCCCGACCTGCCGACACAAGCCCTGAGAAGAAGCCTCTCCCGCTGGGGCGGGTGACCTGGCCAAGCTCGACGACGTTCAGAATCTGGGCGATCCCCGAGCCTTACGCGTCCGTGTTACGACCGGGGCATGAGTCGGTCGAGGCACGCGGTCGTGCGCGTCGGGTCGTCGGCGCTGCTCGTGCACGCAGCGGC
>CALKVR010000459.1 GCA_938004815.1 uncultured Polyangiaceae bacterium
TTCGTGGGCCTCGTTTTCGCCGGATGCTCCGGCGAGCCGGCGCGTCGCGGTTCGGCCGCTGCACGTGAGCGGCCCGGCGTGGTCGAGCCGCATCCTTCGGCTTCCGCCGCGCACGCGCTCCCGGTGTCGGCCTCGGCCCCGGGCTCGGCGATGGTGCGCGCCCACGGCGGCCTCGCGTCGATCCCGCGTGTGCCGCTCCTCTCGGGCCCCACACCGATCGAGGACGCGGAGGCGCTCGGCCGCGCCATCGGGCTCGAGGCTCTGTCGATCAAGCGCGACGATCTCACCCACCCCCGCTACGGCGGCGGCAAGGTGCGAAAGCTCGAGATGCTGCTCGCGCAGGCGGAGGCCGCGGGGGCCGAGCGCATCGTGACGTTCGGGAGCGTGGGTTCGCATCACGCGCTCGCGACCGCGATTCACGGCATCGCTCGGGGCTTCGCGGTCGAGCTCTTGCTCCTGCCCGAGCCTCCCTCGAAGACCGTTCGGTCGACGCTCCTTCGCACGCTCGCGACGGGGGCCGAAGCGCATCTCGTCGGTTCGATGGCGGCGGCGCTCCGGCGCGCGGGCGAGGCTCGGGGCGCGCGGTTCGTCGTTCCGGTGGGCGGGACGTCAGCCACGGCCAACATCGGCTTCGTCGCGGCCGGCTTCGAGATCTCGGACGCGGTGGCGCGCGGCGAGATCGAAGAGCCCGAGCGGGTCTACATCGCGCTCGGTACCACGGGGAGCGCCGCCGGGCTCTCGCTGGGGCTCGCGGCCGCGGGGCTGACGCAGACGGAGGTCGTCGCGGTTCGCGCCTCGAGCCCTGCGACCTCGAGCGAGCGCCGCGTTCAGGACGAGATCGCGGCGACGACCGCGCTGCTCCGTGCCGCGGACGCGACGTTCCCCGCGGCGCACGCCCGCATCCGGATCGCCGGCGGTGAGCTCGGTGGCGGCTACGCGATCAGCACGCCCCGGGCGGATCGCGCCCTCGCCGTCGCGGCTGACGCAGGCCTAGCTCTCGAGACGACGTACACCGCGAAGGCGTTCGCGGCGATGCAGCGCGACGCCGCCCGAGGCGAGGTGCGACGCGCCCTCTTCTGGATGACGCACGACGGCCGAGCCGTGCCCGACCCCGAGCCGCCGCCGCGGCCGCCCCCCGACCTCGCGGGGTGGCTCCGGTGAGGCATCGTCGGAATAGTTGCTTCACCGCGGCTTTCGATCGATTCGGTGGAGCGATGTTGGTGCGGCGCTCCATGGTCCTCTCTGCGTTCGCGTTCTTGGCGATCGCGTGTGGCGATCGCGGAGCTCAGCCGGCGCCCGGCTCGGCGTCCGCTCCAGCCGTCCAGGCGGCGGCATCGGGGGCGGTGCTCCCCGCGGCCGACGACGCGCCGGCCGCCGTCACGTCGAGCTCGGCGAGCGCTGCCGTCGATCCGATCGTGGCCATCCCGGCCGGCAAGCACGTGCTCGGGAGCACGCCGGGCGATCGCGGGCGAGACCCGACCCTCGAGCCGCCTGGCGCCGTCGTCGACGTGAGCGGCTACGACATCGATCGGTACCCTTTCCCCAACGACCTGTCGTCGCCGCCGCTGACGGGGGTCACCCGCAAAGAGGCGCAGGCCAAGTGCGCCGAGCGCGGCCGCCGCCTCTGCACCGAGGCCGAGTGGGAGCGAGCGTGCAAGGGTGCCTCGAACGATCCGTTCCCGGGCGGTGCCGGCTTTCGTGAGGTGTGTCGCGACGACCCCAAGAAGTGCGCGTCGGGCTTCGGGGTCCTCGCGATGGGGTCGATGCGCGAATGGACGGCGGGAGACATCGAGGCGGTGGGCGACGTGAAGAGCGGCGCGGCGGTGCGCGGCGCCCCGCGGTCCGCCGGAGAGCTCGACGCACGTTGCGCGAGGCGCACGCCCGTCGACGCCAGCTCGAGCGGCGACGATCTCGGCTTTCGCTGTTGTGGCGGCGACGCCGCCACGGTGCCGTTCCCCAAACCCGCCGAGGCGGCGCCGTTCGAGCCGACCGAGCTCGGCGCCGATCGTTTGGCGCAGATCATCCGCGCGGTCCCTCAGCTCGCGAAGCTCTCGGGCGACCCCAAGTACTTCGACGAGGCCGGCGCGGTGCGTGACATCACCGCGCGCGCCGACGGGGGGACACCGGACGGCTACAAGCTCACCACCGCGCCGCTCCTCTGGCGCCCCGTGCTCGGAGAAGAGGTCGTGGTCGTTGCGGTTCAGGTCGGCGTCGACTCGCTGGTGGCGGCGTTCCACAAGCTGCCCGGCGATCGGCTGCGCGTCGCTTCGACCCTCGTGCTCAAGAAGGACCCGGGCCCCGTCGTGCTCGCCTACGACCGCTCGGCCCCGCGGCGGCTCGAGTGGTCGACGTGCTGGGGCTGCCGCGGCGAATCAGGCCGGATTACGTACCGCGACGACCGGCGCGTCGTCATCACGCAAGAGTGAGCGGGCGAGGAACGCGTCGATCTTCTCTTCGACCAGCGCCTTGTACTCGAGGGGGACGACGTGGGTGCCGCTCGTCATCACGAGCTCGCAGTCGGGGATGGCCTTGGCCATTGCCTCGGCCAGGCGGGGGGGCGTGAAGCTGTCGTGCTCGCCGGCGATGACGAGGACGGGGCAGCGGATGGTGCCGAGCATGTCGGAAGCGTCATGCTCGCCGGCGGCCCTCAGCATGCGCAGGAACATGGGCAAGTCGATGTCGACCATGTGCTGCAAGTAGGGCACGAGATCGCGCGGCTCCATCAGCTTGCCGTCGACCTCACCGAGCGCGAGCGCGACCTTGAGCGCGAGCTCGGGCGGCACGCTGCCCCACACCGCGCGCGCCACGTGGGGGTACTTGTCGACGGTCTCGATCAGCCTTGGCAACACCTGCGCGAGGGCGTCGGACCCCTTGAACGAGTGGGTGACGCGGCCGGGAGCCCCGCACAAGAGCACGAGGCCCCGCACGCGATCGGGCTGGATGCGGTAGTTCTCCAGCACGACCTGGCACCCCATCGAGTGGCCGTAGAGGACGACGCCTGGGTCGCCGAGCGTGCGGCGGATGGCGGAGAGATCGCGCGCGTGCGCGGGTACGTCGATCTGCTCGGGGTCGACCGGGCGCTTGCTGCGGCCGTGGCCACGGTAGTGGAAGTGGGCGACCGGCATCCGCGCCGCCAGCGCCTCCCACAGGTACTTCCAGATGAAGCCATCGCAGGCGATCCCATCGCAGAGGACCGAGACCGCGCGGCCGGCGCGCCCCCCTGCGCTGGCCCCAATAGGCGATGAGGGCCCATCGTGGACCCTCATGTAGAGCTGTGTACCGTCGTCTGCGACGGCGAAAGACTCGCTCAACGCCCGCTACTCCGTGCCCGCCCGATGCCAAGCGAGCGGCGGGACGCCCGTGTCAGTCGCCGGTGTCGTCGTCGTCAGCGACGTCGTTGACGCTCGGCAGTTTCTTGATTTCCAGGCGGGCGAGCTTCCAAGCTCGCTGAACCACCCAGGAGAGGGAGCGGTCCAGGCGGGCGGCCTCCTCTTTGATCTCCTGGAGCATCGACTCGGGAAAGTAGAGACTCTGCTTTCGCTTGTCGGTCTTGGAGGCTTCGCTGTTGCGGAAGTCCTTGTCGTTCATAGCCACCACAAGAACTACACGACCACACGAATACTTGCCAGCCTTTCGATTGGCTAGGATCCGGGCCGTCCCCACCGTGCGACCCACCGTGCGATCCACCCTGCCGGAAGCATTTCGACGGCGCTCGAACAGGCCCGCCATCGTGGGGCATCGTGGGGTCCGAGGCCCCCGCCCGGAGAACACGCTCGAGGCCTTCGACCTGGCGGCCCGGGAGGGGGCCGACGCGATCGAGCTCGACGTCCGGCCGACGGCCGATGGAAAGCTCGCGGTGTTCCATGATCGCGACCTCTGGCGCGTCGCCGGTGATCCGCGGCCGGTTCACGAGGTGACGCTGAGCGAGCTGCGTGC
>CALKVR010000460.1 GCA_938004815.1 uncultured Polyangiaceae bacterium
TGCAGGTGGACGAACGGCGCGGCCCCGGGCTCCGACACAATCGTGCCCGTACGCCTGATGGTCGATCGCGTCGAGCGTAAGTCGCTCGCCTTCGCAGAGGTCGGGCGCTAGACTAGCCGCTCACTATCCTTCCCTTGCGCTCCTGTAGGGGCTAAAAGGCGTCGCCAGTTTGGGATCTCTCTCCAAACCTTTTTCTGCTCGCCACCTGACGGCGTCGACGGATTGAAGGCGCGAGCGGAGAGGCCGTCGAACATCGTTTTGATCGGGAGGTTCGCAGTATGCTTCGTTCGCATCTCTATTTCGCCTTCGCAGCGGCCGGCCTCATCGGCCTGAACGTGGCCGCCTGCGGTGATGACACCGGCACCGGCGGCGCTCCGGCAGCCCCCGCCGGCAAGCAGCCGCCCGCGCGCCCCGACGGCGCCGGCCCCGGCGACGGCCCGGGCACCATCTTCGGCACCTCGAAGCTGTACCTCGGCATCAAGACGCGCGCCGGCGTCGAAGACCCGAAGGCGTGGGCCGACTTCGGCTACGACCTCGACGGCCAAATCACCGAGCAAGACTTCGCCAACCACTGCAAGCCTGCCGGCAACGCGCCCCCCAAGTCGGTCTTCCCGGACGGCAACCAGGGCATCGACAACTCGTTCGGCAAGTACCTGCTCCCCATCATCAAGACGGCGGCGGCATCGCTCGGCGGCGGCGACCTCGAGGCGACCCTCAACGAGTCGATCGCGGGCGGCGACTTCAACATCATGATGGACCTCGCCGGCCTCGGCTCGAACGCGAGCTACAACCCCATCTCGGCGCAGCTCTACGCCGGCAAAGAGGGCATGCCCCCGGGCTGGAACCTCGTCCCCGAGTTCTTCAGCCCGCCGCTGACCCCGGGCGCCCTCCCCGGCGCGCTCAACTCGCCGGTCAAGTTCGCGAACTCGTACGTCAACGAGCACACCTGGGTCTCGGGTGACAAGGGCACCGTCGCCCTGTCGCTCAACATCTCGGGCCAGTCGTTCGCGCTCAATATCCGCAGCGCCGTCATCACGATGGAGATGGACCCGAGCCGCGCCACCGCCAAGAACGGCGTCATCGCCGGCGTCCTCGACACCGAGGAGCTCATCACCCAGGTCCGCGACGTCCTCGGCCCCTTCATCTCGTGCGACGGCTCGGCGGTCGACGGCATCCTGAACCAGCTCCGCCAGGGCTCCGACATCATGAAGGACGGCACCCAGAACCCGAACGCGACCTGCGACGGCATCTCGATCGGTCTCGGGTTCGACGCGTCGCAGGTCAACCTGCTCGGCGTCGGCTCGCTCTCCGACCCGGCAGAGAACCCCTGCGAGGGCGGCGGCAGCCAGTCGAGCAGCAGCGCGACCGGCAGCACGAGCGGCGGCGGCTGATCCAAAGCCCCCCGAGCGTGAGCGGGCGTTGGCGCCGGAGCAGGCGCCTCGCCCGCTTCACTTTTTTGTGTCTCCGCGTGAGCCGAACGGGCGGATTCGCGCATCTATTCGGCGCGGGTGAAAGCTCGCCCAGCGCCGGCCGGCGAGCTGCCGAGCCAGGCGGCTGCCTCTTGCCCAGGCGGCTGCCTTGCTTGTATCAAGGCGCCTCGCTTCGGCCTGGAAATCGTTTCGGGGAAGACTGGCGATCAGGGATGAACGGCGATTGTGCTTCAGCTCTGAAGAGAAGATCGCGGCACGCGTCTAAAGCCAACGTCCGAGGTGGAGCCGCGCATTCCGCGGAAAGCGCCTCCCTCTCAGCCGAGCTTCCCTAGAGGAGAATCTTGTATGCGTAAAATCGTCGCTCCGGTTGTGTTGTCCAGCATCGTCGCCGCGAGCGTCGCGCTCGCTGGGTGCAAGGCGAGCGTGTCCATCGGCTCCGAGGAGCCGAAGAAGAAGAAGAAGAAGAAGGCCGAGCCCGAGCCGGCCCCCGCTCCGGCCCCCACGCCCGAGCCGACCGCGAAGCCGAAGCCGAGCCTGGGCCGAGCGCTCAAGTTCCGCAAGGTCGGCAACGAGATCGAGCTGCCCTCCCCGGTCCCCTTCGAGACCGGCAGCGCCAAGCTGGACATGGCCGCGGGCGCCGGCGAGATCCTGGGCCTGGTCAAGGGTTACATGGACCAGAACCCGGACGTGTCCCTCCTCCGCATCGAGGGTCACACGGACTCGGACGGCGACGACAACATGAACCTCCAGCTGTCGAAAGACCGCGCGATGAGCGTCACCACGTGGCTCACCGAGAACGGGATCGCGTGCAAGCGCCTGCTCCCGGTCGGCTTCGGCGAGCGCCGGCCCCTCGCGGCCAACGACACGCCCGAGAACAAGGCGAAGAACCGCCGGGTCTCGTTCTTCGACGCCGCCGTGAAGGGCAAGCCGGTCAAGAACGAGAAGGGTCAAGAGATCCCGACGGACAACGGCGGCGAGCCCGCTGGCAAGCCCTGCGGCTGACGCGTAGCTGATCGTCCCGACGCCGAGCCCCGGCCACCGCCTGACAAGGACGGTGGACCGGGGCTTCGGTCCTTTGTAAGAAGACGCAGCCATGCGGATGCGCCCGCTGATCCTCCTCGCCGTCGCCGCTGCCGCAGCGTGTCAACCCGATCGCGGCGAGGTGCGTGAGTGGCAGTCCGCCGATCACGACGGCACCGGCTCACCGCAGCAGCGCGGTCGCGGCCAGGAGAAGCCGCCTGCCACCAAAGAGGACACGTCGTCGGCGCTGGCCGAGACGATCTGGCGGAAGAACTGCGCGACCTGCCACGGCCTCGCCGGAAAGGGCGACGGCCCTCAAGGCCCGATGGTCGGCGCCAAGGACCTCACCTCGGACGAGTTCTTGAACGCGGTTTCGGACGACGCGATCGTCGAGTCCATCAAGAAGGGAAAGAACAGAATGCCCGCCTTTCCCGATCTGCCCGAGCCAGTCTTGAAGGGTCTCGTGAAGCGCATCCGGGGCAAGGGTGCCGCGCCCTAGCGGCGGCAAAGAAACGCTGGACTTTTGCGTGTCAAGCCGGCCGCACCTCGTGTTCCGCTGGACGCTCTGCACCTACTCTTTTGTTGCGTGAGCTATGGCTGGCTGGCTCCTGAAATGATTACGCAATCAACCCAGCGACTGACCCCCTGCTCAGCTCGGCCCACGGCTTGATAGTCGCTTTTCGCTTGCGTGAGATCGCCTGCCTCACCTACTTCTTGCCCCGCCTTTCGGGGTTGTGCCACCTTATCCTACATTGTGGCTCGCCTTCGAGCGAGACCGCTCATCGTTGCCAACCAAGTGACGCTGCGTGGGAGATGACGACACGATGAAGTTGTTTACCCCCTGGTTGCTCGCCGCCCTCGCGCCCTTCGGCGCCATCGCATACAGCGGCTATCTCGGTCATGCGGTCGTCGTGATGCTGACCGTCGGTATCTTCCTGGGTACGCTCTCGCTCGGAAAGACGCCCGTACAACCCCGGCCCTGAGCCCCCGGCCGGCGTGCGGCCCGTCGCCGCAGAAAGGCCGGCCGTGGAGAGACTGACGCGTGGCGCGTGACGAAATCCCCGATT
>CALKVR010000461.1 GCA_938004815.1 uncultured Polyangiaceae bacterium
GCTCGACGTGCTGGTGGCGGGCCTCGGCCCCGGCGGCACGATCAGCGGCACCGGTAAGTTCCTGAAAGAGCGCAAGCCCGCGGTGAAGCTCGTGGGCGTCGACCCCGTCGGCTCGCTCTACTTCGACTACATCAAAGACAAGCGCATCACGAAGCCGTTTTCGTACAAGGTCGAGGGCATCGGCGAAGACTTTTTTCCGTCGACGATCAACCTCGACATCATCGACGAGGTCGTGCGCGTCGACGACAAAGAGTGCTTTCTCATGACGCGCGACCTGGTGCGCCTCGAGGGGCTCTTCGTGGGCGGCTCGAGCGGCGCCGCCGTCGCGGGGGCGGTCAAATACGCCAAGGCGTCGGGCAAGAAAGAGAACATTCTCGTCATGCTCGCCGACGGCGCCTCCAAGTACATCTCCAAGATCTTCAACGACGACTGGATGCGCGAGAACGGCTTCTTGGAAGAAGAGGGCCCGAGCCTCGGCACCGTGAAAGATCTGCTCGCGAGCCGCGCCGGCGGCAGCCAAAAGGTCGAGACGATCTCGAGCGGCGACACCATCCTGACCGTGGTCAACAGGCTGAAGAAGTTCGGCATCAGCCAGCTGCCCGTCGTCGACGACGGCCGCCTCCGCGGGCTGATCCACGAGAGCGATCTGCTCAAGGCGCTCGTCAGCGGCCGCACCCAGGACTCGACGATCAACGACATGATCGAGAGCGACTACGCCACGGTCACGCCCCAGACCAAGGTCGAGCTGCTCAAGAACGTCCTCAACGACGCCAAGGTCGCGCTCGTCATGGACGGCCCGACCATCGTGGGGCTCGTGACGAAGATCGACATGATCGATTTCCTCGCCACGCGCGTCGGCGCGACCGCCGAGCGCAGCGGGAGCAGGCCGTGATCCTGCTCATTCCCGAGCACAACCGCATGGGGTTCATGCTCGGGATCCCTGGGTTTTGTCTGCAGATCACGGGCAACGTCCTGGGCCGCACGCTCGTCGGCTCGATGGGGGCGACGGGCTCGATGGTCGCCGGCCTGGTCTCGCTCTGCGGGACGGCGCTCCTCATCGGCGGGCTCTGCTACGTCGCGATGGCCAAGGGCTACCACTGGGGCTTGGGCTTCCTCGGCCTCCTCAGCTGTATCGGGCTCCTCATCATCGCGGTGCTCCCGGACAAGACGGGCTCGATGCCCCCCGCCGGGGCGTATCCGCCCTACCCGCCCCCGGGTGGGGGGTGGGGTCCGGGTTGGGGCCCGGGCCACGGTGGCGGTCCTCCGCCTCCGCCGAACAACCCGTACGCGCCTCCCGGCGGTCCACCGCCCGGCGGTTGGCGATAACGCGGGACCGACGCTCGCGTGACGTTCACCCGCCGGACGCTCCGCGCGCTGTTTCGCGCGCTCGTTCGGCTCTACTTCCGCAGCATCGAAGAGGTCGGTGAGCGGCCTGGCAGCGAGACGCGCGGGCGCGTCTTCGTCTCCAACCACTGGAGCGCGCTCATCGACCCGATCCTCGTGCTCACGCACGCGCCGTGCGACATCTCTCCGCTGGCCAAGAGCACGCTGTGGAACATCCCCGGCCTCACCTGGCTGCTCGATCTCGCCGACGCCGTCCCCGTCGTGCGGCGCCGTGACGACCCGAACAAGCCCGTCGCCGCCAACGACGAGATGTTCGATCGCGTGGCCGCCCACCTCGCCCGCGGCGGCAACGTGCTCGTCTTTCCCGAGGGAACGAGCCACAACGAGCCGCAGATCCAACGGCTCAAGACGGGCGCGGCGAGGATGCTCGCGCGCGCCGCGGCCGCCGGCGCGAGCGGGCTCACGTTCCAGGCGGTCGGCCTCGAGTTCGACGAGCGCGACACGTTCCGCTCCAAGGCGGTGGTGGCCTACGGGCCGGTGCGCGCGTTCGATGCGAGCGGCGACGACGCGGTCGGGGCCGCCACCGCCACGATGCGCACCGACCTCGAAGAGCTCGTGGTCGAGGGCGCGAGCTGGGACGAGCGGCGCCTCGTCCTGTTCATCGCCGAGCTGCTCCGCAACGAAGAGGGCACGCTCTCGTTCGCCGAGGCGGTGAAGATCGCCCAAGGCGTCGAGCACGCGCGCGACGAGCTGCGGGCCCGCGACCCCGAGCTGGCCGGCGCGGTCGAGTCGGCGACCCGCGCGTACCTCGATGCGCTCGATGCCTCGGGGCTCACCGACGATCAGCTCGCGCGCCGAGAGGGCGTACCCGCGCGTTCCCGCCTCCACCCGCTGGGCTACGCGCTCGCGCCGCTCGCCCCGATCGGCGTCGCGCTCTACTGGGTGCCGTACCAGGTGCCGCGGCTCGTCGCGGGGCGCACCGACGAGGTCGACCAGCGCTCGACGCTCAAGCTCGGCGCGGGGCTCTTCGCCTACCCGGTGTGGGCGGCGCTGCTGGTATCGCTCGCCGCGTGGCTCGCACCGTCGCCGGCAGCGCTCGCGATCGCGTGCGCAGTCATCTTGGTCTCCCCGTTCGTGGCCCTCTTCTGGATCGAACGAACCCGAGGCCTCACCCGCGCGATCCGCGTCGTCACCCAGCGGCGCCGCCTGGCCGACCTCGCCGGCAAACGGGCCCGCGCGATCGAGCTCTTGGCCAAGGCGCGCACCACGCTCGGGAGCGCGTCGGATCAAGCGAAGTAGCCGAGCGCCTCCGCGGCAGACGCGACGAGCACTTGCGCGTCGCCGACCCCATGGGTCGCCCATACGTCGGGTGCGTGAACGATCTGGAGACCGAATCGGCAGCCGAGCTGGGGAAGGAACGCGCGAAAGGCGGTCGAAGGGGTCGGGTCGTTCAGCTTCACCTCTACCGGCAGCCAGGGACGGCGGTCGCGCGTGATCAGAAAGTCGATCTCCCGCTTCTCCTTGTCTCGAAGGAGATAGAGCTCGAACGCTCCCTCGCCGGTGTCGGTCCACGTGTCGCACGCCTTTAGCAGATGGCTCGCCACGAGGTTCTCGAACCGTGCGGGTTCGACATCGATCTCGCTCCAGTCCCAGAGGTAGAGCTTGCCCTCCTTGCGCAATGAGCGCCTGATGGAGCGTGCATACGGCTTGACTTCGAATACGTAGAAAAGCTCACGCAAGTAACCGAGCCAGCGCGACACGGTGTCGTGAGCCACCTCCAGATCTTCGCGAAGACTGGAGACGCTGAAGAGCGAGCCGACGCGCTCCGGCAGCAGGGCTGCCAACATCTCGACACGGCTCAGCTCCGGAATGCGGGAGATATCACGCAGGTCCTCGCGCACGACTTTCTCGACTCTGCCTCGGCGCCACAAGCGCGCGAGGCGTTCGTTCTGTGCGAGGAATGGCTCAGGAAACCCGCCGAATCGCATCAGACCGGCCAGGGCTTCGCGAGTCGAAGGGCGTGGGCGCTGCGACCGGCTCGCCAGGCCCGCCAACACCTCGTCCGGACTGGCAGGCGCCGGCCAGGCGAGCTCGCGGACCGAGAACGGATGGAGGCGAAAGTGGAAGTAGCGACCAAGCAAGCTGTCGCTGCCCCTCTTTTAGACGTTCAGAC
>CALKVR010000462.1 GCA_938004815.1 uncultured Polyangiaceae bacterium
CGTCGTAGGTGACCACGAGCAAGCAGTTGTTCCAGTGGGGCGAGGTCGCGAGCGCCTGGTAGATCGACGAGATGAACTGCTGCCCCATGAGCGGGTGGTGGGGCGGGTGATCGTCGTTCAGCCCGAACGACGGATCGAGGAACGTCACCGGGGGCAGCGTCCCGTTCTTGGCGTCCTCGTAGAAAAACTCGATGGGGAGGTTCTGCGTCTGGCTGAGGAGCGCGATGAAAGGAAGGTCGCTGTAGTAGTACATCCACTCGATGCCCGCCTCGTTGAGGCGGTCGTAGATGGTCGGCAAGATGCTCGGGGGGATCTCGTTCGACATCCGCCCGCCCGACTGCGCGGTGGGCAGGTAGAACCGGTTCGGCCACGTGGGGCCCATGACCGACGAGAACCACCGGTCGCAGAGCGTGTAGGCGTCGCCGAGCGCCCACGACACCGGCAGATCCTCGCGCTGGAAGTACCCCATCACGTAGGGCGGAATGTCGTCGCCGTGCGAGTCCTGGTACTCGCGCATGAAGCCGTCGTTCATCCCGGTGGTGCCGAACTGTTCGTGCGACCCGTCCCAGCCGTGGGGCGGGTCGGGCACACAGAACACGGTCTCGCGGTACACCGAGCGCGCGACGCCCGCCTTGTCGAGGTTCGACATGCCGGGGAGGAGGCCGTCGCCGGGCAAGCCCTCGATCATCGACCGCGCCCCGAAGTAGTGGTCGTAGGTGCGATTTTCCATCATCACCACGACGATATGGGTGATGCCGACGGGCCCCGGCGGCTCGCCGGTCGTGCTCGCGCCGTCGTCACCGCAGGCCGTCAGGCGACCCCGAGATCGCGGAGCGCCTCGCGGCGCGACATGGAAAGGCGCGTCGAGGGGGTGGTGGCGGGGGGGCGGCCGTCCTTCTTGCTCATGGTGACCCATTACGCCCGATCTGCGGGCGCGCGTGAAACGTGATCGTGACGGACCAGGGTGGATCCCCGGCCGCGCGGGGCGATACGCTGCGCGCGTGATCCCCGTCGAGAAGAAGCAAATCCTCGTCGTCGACGACGAGGCCAACCTGCGCCGCGTCCTGTCGGCGCAGCTGACGCGTGACGGCTACGACGTGCACTTGGCCGAGGACGGCGAGGCCGCGCTCGCCTACCTGCGCGAGCACCACATCGATCTGGTCATCACCGACCTGCGCATGCCGAAGGTCGACGGGATGGAGCTCTTGCGCGCGGCGCTGCGCGACGACCCGTCGCGTCCGGTGGTGATGATGACGGCGCACGGCACGGTCGAGACGGCGGTCGAGGCGCTCAAGACGGGCGCGTTCGACTACTTGACCAAGCCGTTCGACCAGGACGAGGTGCGCCTCGTCGTGAAAAAGGCGCTCCGCACGCGTGATCTCGCCAGCGCCGATGCGTCCCGCGACGCGGGAGAAGAGGAGATCGATCCCACCGGCGCTCGGTTCGGGATCATCGGCCAGAGCCAGCCCATCCTCGACCTCTACGGCGTGCTCGAGCGCGTCGCCGACACCCCCACCACGGTGCTGGTGACCGGCGAGAGCGGCACGGGCAAAGAGCTGGTGGCGCGCGCGCTGCACGAGAACTCGAGCCGGCGCGAGGGCCCTTTCATCAAGGTGAACTGTGCCGCCATCCCCAAAGACCTGATGGAGGCCGAGCTCTTCGGCTACGAGCGCGGCGCGTTCACCGGGGCGGTCGGCTCCAAGCCCGGGCGCTTCGAGCTCGCGACCGGGGGCACCCTGTTCCTCGACGAGATAGGCGAGCTGCCCACCGACATGCAGGTCAAGCTGCTGCGTGTCTTGCAGGAGAGCGAGTTCGAGCGGGTCGGAGGCATCAAGACGATCAAGGTCGATGTTCGCCTCGTCGCGGCCACGAACCGCGACTTGAAGCGCGAGATAGCCAACGGCGCGTTTCGTGAAGACCTCTACTATCGGCTCAACGTGGTGCCGATCGCGCTGCCGGCGCTGCGCGAGCGCGCCGCCGACATCCCACTCTTGATGGCGCACTTCGTCGCCAAGTTCAACGCGCGGCTCAAGAAGACGGTGGCCGGCATCGACGACGCGGCCACGCAGCGGCTCCTCTCGTACCCGTGGCCGGGGAACATCCGCGAGCTCGAGAACGTCGTCGAGCGCGCGGTGCTCTTCGCCGATGGGACGACGATCGGCCTGGCCGATCTCGCCGAAGACGTGCGCGGTGTCTCGCCGGGCGAGGCGGCGCGTAGCCACCTCTACGCGAGCGCCTTCATCTTCTCGAGCTGCGCCGCCATCTTCGCATGCAGGAGATGGA
>CALKVR010000463.1 GCA_938004815.1 uncultured Polyangiaceae bacterium
GCTGTCGGAGGCGGCGGCGTACTGCGTGCCGAAGGCCGGCCTCGCCATGCTCCTCGCGTGCTTGGCGCTCGACCTCGACGGCACGGGCGTCGCCGTCACCCACGTGCGCCTCGGGTTCGTCCGGACCGCGATGGTCGCCCACGCGCGCCACCCCATGCCGCAGATGCTCGAGGCCGACGAGGCGGCGAAGCGGATCGTCCGCGGCCTCCGCGCGCGCCCGCGCGAGATCGTCATCCCGCGCGCGCTCGGCGCCGCCGCCCGGCTGGCCTCGTTCGCTCCCCCCCGGCTCCGAGATCTGGCGCTGTCGCGAGCGGGAGCGCGCCGCCGACCATGATCGGCCACGACGACGCCGAGAGAGAGGCCGCGCTCATCAAGGGCGGCGCCATCCGCGAGCTCTTGCTCTGGTACGAGAGCCACCACGGGCGAGCGTTCTACCCGAGCGTGATCCCCCGGCTCCCGCCGCACCTCGCGCAGCGCCTCGCGCTCGACCGGACCACGCTCGGGATCCTCTCCAACGTCTGGTACCCATCCCCGATCGTGCACGCCATCCTCGACGCGGTTGCCGAGCGCCACGGGCCCGACGAGCTGCGAGCGATCATGAGTGAGGCCAACGCCTTTGCCGTGCGCACGCTCACGCGCGGGGTCTACCAGTTCCTGTTTCGCATGGTGGGGAGCCCCGAGCTCTACGCCCGACACATCCAGCGAGCCTGGAACCTGCTCCACACCACGGGTAAGAGGACGATCGTGCTGGGTGACGGCTTCGCCGACTCGACGATCGAGCAGTGGCCTGGGCACCACCCTTGGCTCTGCGAGATCACCTCCGAGACGATGAAGGCGGTGTTCGTGGCCATGGGCTGCCAAGCCGTCGTCGCCGAGCGTCTCACCTGCGTATCCACGGGAGCATCGCTATGCCGGAGCGTCCTTCGATACCGCGATCGGTAGGCCGGTTCGTCGCCCGCGCGTCGAGCGCGGTGCGCCGCGAGGGCGCGCGGCTCCGCGCCCGGTGGGGCCTGCCGCGCGCGCGCGTCGTCTATCACCCTGCCTATCGGCTTCCGGACGATCCGCTCATCGACGGCCGGCGCGCCGAGCGCATCCTCGAGTACGTCGCCCAGCGACGTTGGCTCGATCTGTCGAACGTGATTCGCCCCGCGCGGCTCCGCGTCTCCGACCTGCTCCGGGTGCACGGGGCCGACTACCTGAGCCGCCTCGACGACCCCATGGAGCTCGAGCGAGTATTCGGCGGCAAGCCGGCGTCGCCGGAGCACGCGGCGCGCGTGCTCGAGGCCCAGCGCTGGGCGACGTCGGGGACGGTGCTCGCGACTGCGATCGCCCTCAAGTATCCGTGGATCGAGAGCCCCGTCTACAACCTCGGCGGTGGGTTTCACCACGCGCGTCGCGATCAGGGCGGCGGCTTCTGCGCGTTCAACGACGTCGCGGTCGCCGTCGACCGCGCGCGCGCCGACGGGTTTTCGGGGCGGATCCTCGTGGTCGACCTGGACGCCCACCACGGCGACGGAACGCGCTCGATGTTCGCCGACGACGAGCGGGTGACGACGTTCTCGATCCACGGCGAGTCCTGGGACGTCGCGCCCGTGGCTCGCGCCATCGATCTGCCCCTCGGCCCCGCCGTCGGAGACGAGACCTATCTTCGCGCGCTGGCCGAGAACCTGCCCGAGGCCTTCGAGCGCGCGCGACCGGGGCTCGTCTTCTTCCTGGCCGGCACCGACGTGGCGATGGGCGATCCGCTCGGGGGCTTTCGGCTCTCGGCCGACGCCATCGCGGCGCGCGACCGGATGGTGCTCGAGCGCGCGGAGAGGACGCCGACCGTCGTCCTGCTCGCGGGCGGCTACGGCCCCGACACGTGGCGCTACACGGCGCGGACGCTGGTGTGGCTCTTGTCGGGTGAAGATCGGCCCGTCGCGTCGAGCGACGAGCGCGCCCTGGCGTCGTTCCGACGCATACGCGCCAGCCTGGAGGCCTCGTCGCTCAGCGGCGCGACCACGACCACGCCGGCCGACATCGCGATCACCGACGCGGACATCTACGGCGACCTCTTCGGCAAGGCCGCCGACCCTCGCCTGCTCGGCTTCTACAGCGCCTACGGGCTCGAGATCGCGTTCGAGCGCTACGGCCTCGCCGATCACCTGCGCGCCCGCGGCTACCACGACTTCGAGATCGCCACCGACCAGGCAGGGGCCGGGCGGCAAGGGCTGCGCGTGTACGCCGAGCGCCGCAGACGCGACGGCATGAAGCCCGCCGGCCGCGAGACGCTCATCGAGCTGCTCCTCGACGACGTGGTCGTGGAGGACCGGCGCATGCTCTCGATCGAGTGGCTCCTCCTCCAGGACCCGTGGCGCGCCCCGCGCCCGGACGAACCGCTGCTGCCGGGCCAGAAGCACCCCGGCCTGGGGTGCTTGCGCATCGTCGTGGGGATGCTCGTCATGGCGGCCGAGCGGCTCGGCTACGACGGCGTCACCGTCGTTCCGTCGCACTTCCACGTCGCCGCGCAGGCCCGCCGTCTGTTTCGGTTCCTCGATCCCTCGGACGAAGCGCTCTTTCTCGCGCTAGGCCGCGCGACGTCGGGGATGACGCTCTTTCAAGCATCGAACGCGCTCGCCGCGGGCCAGGTCGTCGACGCGACGGGCAACCCCGTCGGCTACAAGCCGAGCCGCATGGTGCTCGCTACGAGCGCGTCGTTGCGCGAGCACCTCGCCAGCCCAGCCTACGCACGAGCCGTCGAGGCCCACGCCCGCGACCTCCGCCCTTCCACGCTTCCGCCCGGGTAACCACCCACGGAACACAGCGAGAGGCTATCGGCGAAAGACATCCGCTGCGCAATAGACGCGGGTCACGGCCATCGTCTTAGGGCATCGGCATCGGCGTCGGCATCGGCATCGGCATCGGCATCGGCCAGACCCGAAGATCCGAGATCCGATGCCGA
>CALKVR010000464.1 GCA_938004815.1 uncultured Polyangiaceae bacterium
CGGGTGAGAGGTAGTCGCCGACCGGGACGCGCGTGACCTCGCCCTCGGCGTCGCACCGCCGCTCGCCGACGTTCGCCAGCGCGGCGTCGAGGAGGGCGAGCTCGGTGTCGCGGTCCATGGGCGGAGCGTACCCAACGATCGAGCTGGCAGGGTGCCGGTGATGTAGTAACGTTGCTACATGTCTCCCAGGCGCGCGCGAGCCACGACTCTCTCCAGCCGTGACTTCAATCAGGACACCGCTCGAGCCAAGCGGGCCGCGAAACGCGGACCGGTGTTCATCACCGATCGCGGCCGACCGTCGCATGTCCTCCTCACCGTCGAGCAATACGACGCGCTGGTCGGCGCGCCCGCGAGCATCATCGATCTTCTCGCGACGCCTGGCGCCGAGTCGGTCGATTTCGAGCCGGCGCGAGCGGGTCTCCTCTACCGGCCGGCAGAGTTTTCCTGATGTTCGTGCTCGACACCAACGTGGTCTCCGAGCTGCGCAAGGCGAAGGCGGGCAAGGCCGACGCGAACGTGACCGCGTGGGCGGCCGAGATGCCGGCAGAGCAGCTCTTCGTGTCCGCCATCACCATCCTCGAGCTCGAGCTGGGGGTGCTGCTGCTCGAACGGCGGGACGCACGGCAGGGTGCGACCATGCGAGCCTGGTTCGAGCGCAGCGTGATGCCCGCCTTCGCCGGCCGCGTGCTCTCGGTCGATACGGCGGTGGCCCTCGCGTGCGCCGAGCTTCATGTCCCCAATCCGCGTGGCGAGCGCGACGCCCTGATCGCGGCGACCGCGCGCGTGCACGCGATGACCGTCGTCACGCGCAACGTCGCCGACTACGACAGGACCGGCGTTCGGGTGCTCGACCCTTGGGCCCCACCGGCTGGTCGTTGATCGGGCCGACCTAGCGTAGCTATACCTAGCCGCAGCTGCCCAGCTCGGCGCCGTCGCTCGCGCACGTCTCGCCCAGGCAGTCGGCCGCGGTGAAGCACCCGACCTTGCAGAGGCCCTGGTCGTTGCAGACGCGCTCGCGACCCGGGTAGCCGAGGTTGCAGTCTTCGTGCTCGAACGGGGTGCAGTCGGTGTCCTCGGGCACGAGCTGGTGCTCGGCGCCCCAGTAGGCGCAGGCGGTGATGCCCCAGTTGTCGATCGCGGGCGCGTAGCCGCACTTGCTCTGCGGCGCCCCGAACGGCGCGCAGTCGACGGCCGTCTTGCAGGTGGGCATGCACACCGTCTGCCCGGCGAACGGCACGCACTCGGCGACGGGGTACTCGCAGTCCGAGACCTTGTCGCACGGGGTGGTGCAGTAGCCAGACTGGCAGAGGCCGCTCTCGCACTCGTCGCCGTTTTCGCACGACCGGTAGAGGGCCGCGCCCCCGCCGGTGCCGCCCCCAGGCCCGCTCGAGCTGCCGCCCGTGCCCTCGGGACGATCTTTGCAGCCCTCGCAAGAGCCGAACGCGTCGCCCTTGGCCGAGCACTCTTTCTTGCCGGGCTCGCCGCCGGGGCAGCGGCAGAAGATCTGCGACGCGGGCTCGCACAACGTGCCCAGCGTCTCCTCGCCGCAGCCCCCTTGGCCGCAAGCGAGGAGCGCCGACACGAGCAAGACTACTCGCAGGTCTTTCCGCACAGCTCCACCGTGCGTTGAACGCAGAGCGCGTCCCAGCTGGTCGTGCAGCAGTAGCCGTCGGCCTCGCAGACGGTCTGCGCACAGTCGCTGCACTCGGGATCGAGGATCTCGCCTTCGGCGCACTCGTCGTGGGCGCACGTCTGCGGGGCGGCGCAACCGCAGACGGCGATCGTTTGAGCCTCGGCGACGCAGGTCTCGTCGTACGACGTCTCGCAGCAGTACGGGTCGAGCTCGCAGAGCTGCGAGACGCAGCTGTCGCAGCTCGGGCTCATCGCTTCGCCGACCTCACAAGCGTCGTGCGAGCACGAGGGGCCGGGCTCGCCGCCGCCCGTGCCGCCCCCGCCCGCGCCCATGTTGGGCCCGTCGCCGCAAGCGCCCTCGGTCGCGAGCGTGCCGACGCACGCGGCCCAGCCGGCGTCGCAGCCCTCACCGGTCGCGGCCTCACACGAAGCGTGCTGCGCGAGGCAAGCGTCGCAGGCCGCCGGGGCGGCCGGGGGCTGGCACGACGACGCGTCGAGCTTGTTGGCGCTGCGGCACGACGCGAACGTGTTCTCGCAGACGTCGATGCTCTCGCCCGAGAACCCGCAGGCGGCCAGGGTCTCGACGCACGTCTCGCACGAGCCGGTGTCGGGCCCGGAGTCGCCGTCGCAGCGGTCCTGGTTGCGCGACATGAGGAACGTCTTGCAGACGCTGAACTCGACCTCGCAGGTGCCGCCCTGGCAGCGGCTGTCGCGCTCTTTGCAGAGCTCGCACGCCTGCGCGTCGGAGGGCCGTCCGCACTCGTCGGGGCCGAGCTGCATCTTCTCTTGGCACGTCTGGAAGACGTCGCGGCAGCCCAAGAAGTGGAGCTCGTTCTTGGCGGTCGCGGTGCACTCGGTAAGCGTCTCGAGACACGCGATGCAGTCCGCGGTCAGCTCCCTCAGCGCGCTCTCCGGCGCCGTCGTCCCTTCGTCCTCACAAGCGATCGGCAACACGAGCATGGCGAGCCCGAGGGCCAGCGCGACTCCCCCCTCACGTCGTGAGGGGGGCCGGGGGGGTGAGCTCACAGGGACGGACCGCATCGACAGCTCCTACGAGGATAAGCCAGATTACTCGGTGAGACTGCAGTACTGCGCACCGGCGAACGCCGCAACGGTGTCTTCGGCCACGTCGCGCTGGGCGCACGGCTCGTCCTCGCTCCACGCGAGCCAGTCGGCCTCGCGGCCGAGCTTCACGGCGTGCGCGCGCCAGAGCTCGTACCCGTCGGTCTGCGACCGGAACACGGTGGGCTCCTTGCAGATCCCCTCGGCGTCGGCGGCCTCCTTTTCGGCGCGGGCGTAGTCGAGGACGATCTCGGCCATGCCGGCGGTGGTCGAGTTCCAGCAGCACGTCTTGGACTGCTCGTACACGAGGGCGCCGAACACGTAGTCGTCGATCAGGCGGTGCTTCTCGTCGAGCGCCTCTTTCGTGGTGCCGAGGTCGGCCGCCAGGGCGTAGAGCGACGTGAACGCCTTCTCGCGGTTCTCTCGGGCCGAGCAGCTCGCCGGGTGCTCGGAGAGGTGGTGGCGCGCGTTCTGGATGGCCGCGACGAGCGCCGCTTCCTGCTCTTCGGGCGAGCCCGAGAGGAGGATCTCGTCGAAGTGAGCCGGGCGAGCGGAGATCGCCTCCACGTCGCTGTCGGTGATGTAGATGGCCTGGTCCGCGGCGGTGACCGAGTTGACCCACTTGCCGCCCGACTTCTGCGCGGTTCGCCAGCGACGGATGCCGCCGCCGAGCTTCGCGTACGGGGTGCCGTCGCTCGCGGCGCCCGTGCCGCCGGTGTTGTCCATCGTGAAGTAGCGCCGGGCCGACATCGCGTCCTCGTACCGCGGCTGCCGGCGGGGCATCGAGCCGCTGATCACCTCGATGGCCAGCTTGCCCTCGATCGGCGAGGTCACCCGCACCACGGGGATGGTGTGGCCGATGCCCTTTTTCTGCCAGCGCTCGAGGAGCACGTCGCCCGCCTGCGTCGCCTCGGGCTGGATGTGGAACATGTTGGAGCCGTCGGCGAGGTTCACGCTCCCGAAGTAGAGGAGGACCAAGCGCATGAAGTGGCCGGTGCGCTTGTTGAGGAAGATCTCGTCGAAGTAGGCGCCCGCGCCGAGCTCTTCGCCGTCGGGGCCGGTCAAAAAGCTGACGGTATCGTCATCGGCGAGGCGGCGTGAGCGCAGCACCGAGTCGCTCGGCCATGCGTCGCCGACCTTCCACGTCTTCTCGTAGTCTTTGTACTTCTCCTTGAACCGGGGGAACTTGCCCATGCCGTTTCCGGCCGCGTCGACGAAGCCGAAGTGCCCCGCGAAGACCGCTTGCTTCGTCTCGGCGTCCCAGCCGCGGAGGTAGAACGGCAGGTGGTACCAGGAGGCGAACGTGACCCGCAGGAACATCGCGACCTCGGCGCACTCGAGGGTCGGGGCGGGGAGCTTCTTGTCGCCGAAGGGGGTCTTGAGCGAGACGGTGGTGCCCCAGCCGCTGTCCGACGGCATCGTCTCCATCGTGGCGACCCACGCGTCGTACTTCTCTTCCCACGTCAGTCCGCTGTCTTCGCCCCAGGCGACGCCCGCCTTCTTCGCGGCGGGGGGGTCCTTGTCGCTCCACGCGTTGTCGGCGGGCCAGACCTCCCAAGCGGCGCCGCTTCGAACGACCGGCCCCGAGGTGTCCGTCTGGTTCGACGCCTCGAACTTCTCTTCGCCGTTGCACCCCAAGAGCGCGACGGTCACGACAAGTGCAGCGAGGAAGGCCTTGTTCATGGTTGCGTGACGCGTGTGCAACGGGTGTGCCGCCCGGCCACATGCAGATCCTGCCCACCTACATGTGGTTTTCCCTCGAGTGGATCGTCACCGCCCCGGGGTAGGGATGGATCAAGCTTCAACCAGTCACGCGCGCCCCGGCCGTCGCGAGGGCCTCGAGGTCGCGCTCGAGGACGCGGGTCATCGCAGCTCGCGCCGGGTCGTCGGCGCCGAGCGCCATGGCCGCCGCTCCCGCGTACGTGTCGAAGAGCGTCACGCCGCGCTCGCGCAACCGAGCGCGCTCGTCGTCTGGGGTCGCTACCACGTCGTGAATGAAGACGCCGCGGACGCTCGCCCCGAGCTCTCGCCTGGCCGCGAGCCCGAGCGCGACGTCACCCTGGCCGCTGTCGCCGACGATCACGAGCTCACACTCCGGATAGACGCTCCGGTAGAGCAGCAAGTTCTCGAGCTTTCCCTCGGCGATCCCCGCGCTCGAGAAGACCTTGTGCAGGGCGCCCGAGAGCACGGTCGCACCGCGGATCCCGAGGGATCGGAGTCGCCGGTGGGTGAGCCGCTCGACGAGCCCGGCGCGATCGCGCGGCCGGGCCGTGAGGAACGCCACGCCCTCGTGGGGCGCGTCGGCCACCCCCGGTCGGAGGCCCTCGAGGAACGCGAGCACGCCCGGGTAGACGGTCTTCTTGGGGTAGCGCGCGTCCTTCCAGTTGCACCAGAGGGTGTCGTCGATGTCGCTGATGACCTTGCGACCCCTCGGGCTCTCCGCGAGCGCCGCCTGCTCCTCGAAATGGCGCAGGATGCGGGCGCGCAGCCCGTGATCGTCGATGTCGCGGTACACGAGCTGCACGAGATCGCGGTAGGTCGACGCCGCGTCATGCAGGCGCTTCAGCTCGACGAGATCGGCGCCGGTCGTGCCGAGGAAGATCTCGGTCAGGCGTCGCTCGTCGGCGCGCCCCGTGGATCCACGCTGCAGCGCGCGGAGGGCCCGAGCCCTTTCGGCGATCGAAAGCGCGATCGGATCAGGAAACGACGCCATGAGCCGCCCGCAGGGTACCATCGTGCGC